>JADLHO010000164.1 GCA_020848735.1 Planctomycetota bacterium
ATGCGTCCCAACCCGTGGTGCCCGCGGCGTCCCTGCCGCGTCGTCCTCGCCGTCGTCCTCTGCGCTCTCGCCGCGTGTCGATCCGGACGCCTGCGGGACGTCGGCGAGGCGCGCGAGGAACTGCTCGCCGCGGATCGCGCGTTCTGTGCCGCCGCCACGGCGCAACGCCTCGAGGGTTGGATGGCGTCGATCGCGCCGGACGCCGTGCGGCTCGACCTCTTCGGTGGGCTCGTGCAGGGGCACGACGCCGTGCGTCGGCGTGACGCCGCGCTCTTCGCCGATCCCGCGATGGCGCTGCGCTGGGCCCCACGCGACGCGGCGGTCTTCGACGGCGGGGCGTTGGGACTCACTCACGGCAGCTGGGAGCTGCGCGTGCACGACGAGGTCGCCGCGCGCGGCGCCTACGTGAGTCTCTGGCGTCGCAACGCAGAGGGGCGATACGAGCTGATCTTCGACACGGGTGCGGACGAGCCCGACCCCGCGGCGGCGCGGCGCGTGCGCTGGAGCGAGGAGCGGGCCGCCGCGTGGTACGCCGCCCAGCCCTGGCTCGTCGGCTGCAACTTCATCCCGAGCACCGCGAGCAACCAGCTCGAGATGTGGCAGGCGGCGACCTTCGACGAGGCGACCATCGATCGCGAGCTGGGCTTCGCGGCGGCGCTCGGCATGAACACCGTGCGGACCTACCTGCACGACCTCGCCTACGAGACCGACAAGGCGGGCTTCCTCATGCGCGTCGATCGCTTCCTCGCGCTCGCGGCGGGCCACGGGATCCGGCCGATGCTCGTCTTCTTCGACGACTGCTGGAACGACGATCCGCAGGCCGGCGCGCAGCCGCAGCCGCGGCCCGGCGTGCACAACTCGTGCTGGGTCCGCAGCCCGGGTTCGCGGGCGACGTCGGACTCCGCCGAGTGGCCACGGCTCGAGGACTACGTCGCGGCCGTGATCGGTCGCTTCGCCGACGATCCGCGCGTGCTCGCGTGGGATCTCTACAACGAGCCGGGCAACAGCGGCATGGGCCGGCGCTCGCTGCCGTTGCTCCGCGCGGTCTTCCACTGGGCGCGGGCGGCGGGTCCGAGCCAACCGTTGACCGCGGGGCTCTGGGCGCGCGGCGGCGACTTCGAGGTCCTCAACGCGTTCCAGCTCGCGCAGTCGGACGTCGTGAGCTTCCACGACTACGAGGGTCCGGAGCGCCTCCGCGCGCAGATCGCCGAGCTCGCGCCGAGCGGACGGCCCTTGCTCTGCACGGAGTGGTTGAGGCGCGGCCACAGCGAGGTGGCGGACTGTCTGCCGGTCTTCGCCGAGAACCGCGTCGCGTGCCTGAACTGGGGTCTCGTGCGCGGGCGGAGCAACACGGTCTATCCATGGGGCTCCGCCGAGGGTTCGCCGGTCCCCGCACGCTGGTTCCACGACCTGCTCGAACAGGACGGCACCCCGCACGATCAGAACGAGCTCCTGCTCCTGCGCGATCTCACCCGCGAGCTGCGGGCGCGCGGGACGAGGTGAGCCTTCGATTCCCGCTCCGATGTTCGATCTGCCTCCTGTCGCCGGACTGCCGCTCTCGATCGTCCTGCTGGCCGTGGGCGCCGAGTCCCTGGTCCGCGGGTCCGTCGCGCTCGCGAAGCGCTGCGGGCTCTCGTCGTTCTTCATCGGCCTCGCCATCGTCGGCTTCGGGACCTCGACGCCGGAGCTGACCGCGAGTCTCAGCGCGGCGCTCGACGCCAAGGACGACATCGCGCTCGGCAACGTGGTGGGAAGCAACGTGATGAACGTCGCCTTCATCCTCGGGTTGACGGCGCTGCTCCGGCCGATCCCGCTGCCGAGCGCGATCGTGCGCGGCGAGGTCTGGATCGCGCTCGCCTGTGCCTTCGTTCCCTTCCTCGCGCTGACGGCCGATGGCCGGCTCACGCGCGTTCATGGCATCGCCCTCCTGGTCGGGCTCCTGGTGTTCCTGCTCCGCGGTTGGCGCAACGGTCGACGCGACTCGGCGAACGCCGCGGAGATCTCGGCCTTCCTCGCCGACCCGCCGGTCGCGGCACCGCACGCGTCGATCGGACTCGTCCCGGCCATCCTCCTGATCGCGGTCGGACTCGCGATGCTCGTGATCGGGGGCGACACGCTCGTCGACGCGTCCGTCGAGATCGCCCGCTCGTTCGGCGTGACGGAGCTCGTCATCGGGCTCACGATCGTCGCGGCCGGAACCTCGGCGCCCGAGCTCGTGACCTCGATCATCGCGGCCGTCCGCGGCCACCAGGATCTCGCCGTGGGCAACGTGCTCGGCTCGAACGTGTTCAACATGCTCGCGATCGTCGGCACCACGTCGCTGATCACGCCGCAGGCGGTCTCCGACGAGCTGCTCGCGCGCGACGTGCCGATGCTGATCGCGGTGAGCGTGGCGCTGCTGCCGATGGTGACCATCGGCCGCGTGCCGCGGCTCGGCGGCGCCCTGTTCCTCGGCGGCTACGTCGCCTACGTGGTCTGGCGGATCGGGTCCTGATCGCTCCGACGGATCCAGGGGTCGGCGTGCTCTCGACGGCGCAGCTCCCGCTCAGGCGCCGGCGTCGCCCGGTCCGAACTCGGCGGCGATCCAGCGTCGCACGGCGTAGTGGCGGAAGCCGCGCGCCTGGAGGTGGCGTGCCACGTTGCCGCGGCTCGCGTTCAGCGCGGCGAGCTCGCGGGTGAGGCGCTCGCGTTCGTCGAGCGCACGCGCGACCTCCAGCTCGAGCGCCTGCCGGCGGCGCAGTTCGACGATGCCGATGCCGAGCAGGGCGAGGCCGAGTCCGAGGCCGGCGAGCGTGGCGCCGAGGAGCCAGCCCTCGTCGAGCGTGAAGCGCGTCGAGGCGGCGCTGCCCACCGCGAGCAGGGCACCGATCCAGAGCTTGGCCCGCGGCGGCAGGCGCAGGAGCTGCCCTTCGAAGCCCGGTGGCGCGGCGTGCGACATGCGCGCGCAGGATAGTCCGGGCACCGTCGAGGACGGTGCCGAGACGCGCGCGGCCCGACGGTCCCGTCAGGTTGGCGCACCCCGCCGCCCTTCGGCATGATGCTCCGCCGCCCGTGAACCCCCTCATCCGGCTGATTCCCCCTGCGTTCGTGCGGTTCTTCGCCCGGCCCTACGTCGCCGGCGACTCGCTGGCGAAGGCCCTGGAGGTGGCGGGGCGGCTGCACGCCGAACGCGGCCTGGCGAGCACGCTCGATCTGCTGGCCGAGGACATCCGGGAGCAGGAGACGGTCCAGCGGAACATCGCGACCTACCTGGCGATGATCGATGCCGTCGCCGCCGATTCGCGCTTCGGCGGCGAGCTCGAGAAGCCGAGCCTCTCGCTGAAGCTCAGCAGCTACACGACGGCGCCGCTCGACAAGGGTGGTGACGCGGCCGGTGCGAAGGAGAGCGTCCTGCGCATCGTCGATCGCGCTCGCGAGAAGGGAGTCCGCCTGACGATCGACATGGAGAGCCGGCACTGGACCGACTTCACGATCCGGCTGCTCGAAGAGCTCCACGCCGCGGGCCAGCACCACGTCGGTGGGGTCTTCCAGACCCGACTCCACCGCACGGCGGCGGACCTCGCGCGGCTCCCCCAGGGCCTGCGGGTGCGCCTCGTGATCGGAATCTACGACGAGCCCGAATCGGTGGCCGTCCGCGACAAGCGCGAGATGAAGGAGCGCCTGCTCGCCGCGGCGCGCAGCCTGCTCGAGCGGGGGCACTACGTCGAGTTCGCGACCCACGACGAAGCGATCGTGCGGCGCTTCCTCGCCGAGGTGGTGGCCCCGCTGGGTGTCGCCAAGGACCGCTTCGAAGTCCAGATGCTCTACGGGGTTCCGCGTGAACGGCTGCTCGCCGAGCTGCGTCGCGAGGGCATCCGCGCGCGCCTCTACGTGCCCTTCGCGCTCGGCTGGCCGATGGCGATTGCCTATCTGCGCCGACGCCTCGATGAGTACCCGAAGATGATGTTCCTCGTGATGCGCAACGTGTTCAGCAAGGGCTGAACGTCGCCTGGCCGATGCCATCGGCACTCGCGATCCGCGAGCGTCGGAGAACCCTGTCTTCCTTGAGATTGGCGGCGCGTGCTATACTCCCCGCCCCGATGTCCGCACCACTCGCAACCATCGTCGAGCGTCTCTGCGCCTGGAAGGACGTCACCCGGAAGACCGAAAAGGCCAAGGACAGCTTCTACGTCCGCGGCCAGGTCTTTGCCTATCTCGGCAAGAAGGGTGTCGTCGTCCGTCTCGCTCCTCCGCAGGTCGTCGAGGCGCTGAAGATCATCGGCGCCAAGCGCCAGCCCGACGAGACCGATCCCCACTCCCGTGAGTTCGTCGAGATCCCGGTCACCGGGCCGCGCGAGGTCGAGCGCGCGATGATGTGGCTTCGCCGCGCTTGCCGCCTGGGTCGCACCGCGGCCGGGCCGGTCTGAGAGCGAGGCAGGACCGGGGGGAGACCCTTCGCACGCGGGGTGACTTGGGCCACGATGTCGGCCCCTCGTCACTCCGCCGATGCTCAAACTCAGCTCCCTTGCGTCCGCAGCGCTCGCGCTCGCGCTCCCGGCCCAGTCGATCGATCTCGCCGTAGAGGGCGGCTCGATCGGCGGCCAGCTCCAGATCCGCATGAGCGGGGGCACACCCGGCCAGGTCGGGTTCATCTTCCTCTCGTTCAACTCGGGTCCGACCCCGCTCGCCTTCCTCGACCCGAGCGATCCGCGCAGCCTCAGCGTCGGGCTCGATCTCCTGAGCCTGACGGTCGCGTCGGTGCTGCTCGTGCCGCCGGAGATCGTGGTGCCGCCGCTCCCGATCCCGAACTCGCCCGCCCTCATCGACGGCGCGATGTTCTTCCAGGCCGCGACCGTGCCCGGCTTCACCAATCTGGTGGACCAGCTCAGCCTGCCGCGGGCGGTCCGCTTCGGGCCTTCGAACGGCTTCCGCGACCGCTTCGTCGCGCTCGCGAATCCGCGTTCGTTCTTCCCGGCGATCCCGACGGCCGACGGCCGCACCTTGATCGCCGGCGGTGGCGCCGGCGCGCTCTTCGCCCAGATCGCGCGCAAGGACACCGAGTGGTTCGATCCGATCAGCGACAGCTTCAGCGCCGGTCAGGACATGACCATCGAGCGCTCGCTGCACACGGCCACGCGGCTCCAGGATGGTCGCTGGCTCATCGTGGGCGGCGTCGATCGCCTCAACGATCCCACGCCGACCGCGGAGATCTTCAACCCCGCGACCGGCGCCTTCACCGCGGTCCGGAGCATGGCCCTGCAACGCGCGGGTCACGCGGCGGCACTGCTGCCCAACGGGCGTGTGCTCGTCTCCGGCGGCATCACCGACATGAACGCGCCGAATTCGGCGCTCGACCCCGTCTACTCGATCACCGCGACGACCGAGATCTACGACCCGGTCGCGGACACGTGGACCGCCGGACCTGCGCTGCGCAAGCCGCGCGCGGGCCACGTCGCCCTCACGCGTGGCGACGGCCGCGTGCTGCTCGCCGGCGGTGTGAGCTGGTACACGTTCATCGTGCGGCTGCCCTCGCTCGAGAGCACGACCGACCTCTACACGCCCGCGAGCAACACGATCGCGGCGGGCCCGGCGATGCGGCAGGCACGCGCGGTGCCCGCGATGGTCGCGACCGGCGCCGGCCGCTGGCTGCTCGCCGGCGGCATCGGCAACCTCTCGCTGACCCAGCAGGGCACGCCGACGGCCGCGGCCGAGGTCTATGACGAGGCCGCGAACAGCTTCACCGCCACCGGCTCGATGGCGCAGGCGCGCGCGATCTGTCAGCTCTTCCCGATCGGCAACAACCGCTACCTCGTGATCGGCGGCGGCGACGGCACCCTCTTCGCGGTGACCCCGCTCGCCTCGTCCGAGATCTGGACCTCGACGACCGGCGCGTGGACGCCCGGCCCGGCGCTCACCCGTCCGCGCGTTGCCTACGGTGCCTACGCGACGGCTTCCGGCCAGGTGCACGTGATCGGCGGCGACTCCACGGCCGGCGTCGATCTCTCCTCGGAGTTCTATTACCGCTGAGGAGCCGCGCGCCCCTCTGAGTCCGTGCGGTTGCCGCGCCGGTCGGGCCGGCTATCCCGCACGGCAGTTCGCGGCCGCAGCGAGGCCGAACCCTTCGCCGCAGCGCGGCCGAAACCACGATGAACCGATCGCTCGCCGTCGTCCTCCTGTTGCTCGCGTCCGCCGAGGCGCTCGGCGCCCAGCAGAACTTCGTCCTGCCGGTCAACCTCGGCAACGCGCTCAACACGAACATCCCCTTCGCATCGGTCCGCTCGCGCTACCAGCAGTGGTACTCCGCGGCGGACTGGCAGGCGCGCTCGCCGCGGCCGATCCGCGTGAACACGATGCAGTTCAAGGCCGGCTCGACGGGGATGGGGGTGGCGGGCCGGCAGGTCGAGATCGAGGTGACGATGGCCAACGGGCCGAGCGTGCCCTCGAACGTCTTCGAGGCCAATCTCGTCGCCGGGCGCGTGCTGGTCTTCCCACGCGCGCGGATCACGTTGCCGGCGCCCGCGCCGGGCTCCTTCCCGATCAACATCCCCTTCACGAGCGAGTTCGTCTGGGACGGCAGTTCGAGCGTCGTCGCCGACATCCGTGTCTGGGACAACGGGAACAACAACGTCTCCTGGACCTACGACCTCGAGTACGACGGCTCGTCGCCGACGGCCGCGATGTTCCGGCTCTGGACGGTGAACAACCCCTCGGCGACGACGGCGACGTTCATGAGCCAGGGACAGGGCCTCACGACGCGCTTCTTCTACAACTCCGCGCTGAGCGTCGCGTACGGCGCCGGTTGCCCGGGCGATGGCGGCTTCGTGCCGCTCGCCGGCACCGAAGGTGGGCGACCGGTGCCCGGCAACAACACCTGGGGCCAGTTGCTGACGCGCGCCCCCTCGCAGCGCCAAGCCATGTTCTACATGGGCTTCAGCCGGACCACGTGGAACGGCCAGCCCTTGCCCTTCGACCTCGGGCCGATCGGCGCGCAGGGTTGCGAGGTGCTCGGTGAGGTGCTCGCGAGCGCGACCGCGACGACCGTCGGCGGCGGCGCCGGCGCGGGCATCGCGCGGATCCCCTTCCCGCTGCCGCCGACCACCTCGTGGGTCGGCCTCGAGGTCTTCTCGCAGTGGATCGTGGTCGATCCGAACTCGCCCAGTGGCCTGCTGACGGTGTCGAACGGCCTCTGGCACATCACCGGCGCGAACTGAGGTCGGACCTCAGTCGACGACGTCGCGGCCGAAGGGGTCATCCTCGCTCGCGCGGATGCGCCGCAGGACCTCGCGCACGTAGCGGTTGTTCGCGTTGCGACTCAGGGCGCGTTCGAGCATGGCGATGCAATCGTCGCGGCGCTCCTGGAGCCACGCGCACATCGCGGCGAGCAGGAGGGGGCGTTCGTCGAGGGTCAGGGCATCCGCGGTCTTGAGGAACATCCGCTCCGCGGCCGCAGGGTCGTGACCGAGGAAGCGGTTGGGCGCGAAGAGCTTCTCGCACGCGCGGGCGAACACGATGCGGGGATGGCCTGCATCGATGGCCTCGGCGGCCCGCAGCGCCGCCTCGACGCGGGGCCGCACGCGCAGGATCTCCGACCAACCGGTGGCGCCGAGCGAGAGGATCGACGACTGGATGCGATGCGCGTCGGGATCGTGGTCGCCGAGCGCGATCGCCTTGTCGATCGCGAGCAGTCCGGCCTCGAGATCGACGCGATGCGAGTCGGGGAGGGTCGTGTGCGTCGTGCGACCGACGGCCATGCCCTTGTTCGTGTCGCGCAGCAGACAGCGCTCGAGGTAGGCCTCGGCGAGCACGCGCCACTCCTCCGCCCGATCCGCCAGCTGCGCGCAGCGAGCGCGTTGCTCGTCGACGAAGCGATCGAGCGCGGCGAGCGAGCCCTCGAGTCGCGTGCGCGCGAGCTGTGCGCTGCGCTCGGCCGGGCTCAGGCTCGAGACGGTCGCCACCTCCTCGCTGCCGCCGCCGAACTGCGCGCGCACCGCGAACGCGGCCCCGATGCCCGACGCCGTCAGCACGATGGCGACGACGATTCCCCGGAGGCGGTTCATCGCTTCGGCGGAGGGAGCAGGAGTTCCACGGGGTGAACGACGCGCAGCGGCGTCCCTGCGGCGCGCAGGCACGCGGCGATCTGCATCATGCAGCCGGGGTTCCCCGTGGCCACGAGTTCGGCTCCACCTGTCGCGAGGGCGTCGGCCTTGCGGCGCCCGATCGCGGCGGCGAGCGACGGCTGGAGGAGGTTGTAGATCCCGGCCGAGCCACAGCAGTCCTCGCTCGTCGCGTGGGGCACGAGGCTCAGCCCGGGCACCTGCTTCAGGAGCTCCGCGGGTTGCGTGCGGACGCCCTGCGCGTGGCAGAGATGGCACGGCGCGTCGTAGGCGACGCGCGCCTCGCAGCGCGCCGGTGTCTCGCGCAGCCCTTCGCGTGCGAGGAACGCCGTGATGTCGAGGCAGCGGTGCGCGAACTCGTCCGCCGCCGCCGTCCCGAGCAGCTCGCCGTACTCCCGCAGCATCGCGCCGCAGCCGGCGCTGTTCGTGATCACGACCTCGCAGTTGGCGAACGCGGCGACGTTCGCGGCCGCGAGGGCGCGGGCCGGTTCCCGCTGGCCGTCGTGCACGAGGAGGGCGCCGCAGCAGCGTTGCCCCTGCGGCACGACCACCTCGAAGCCGTTGCTCGCGAGGAGCTCCACCGTCTTGCGGTTGATCTCCCCGAAGACCGACTCCATCACGCAGCCGGCGAAGAACGCGACCCGGCCGCGTCGCTCGCCCTGCGCGGCGATGAGCGCCGGCAGGGGTCGCCGCTCCGCAGCCGAAGGCACGCGGGGCAGGAGGGCGTCGACTTCGGGCGGCAGGATCCGCATCGCGCGGGCGAGCCGCCGCAGCCCGATCCACTCGGCGAAGCGCGCGAGACGGAAGAACCAGCGGAGTCGGCCGACGTGCGCGACGACGTGCCGCAGCCACGCACTCGCGAGCTTCATCCGCAACGTGCGCGTGCGGGTGGGGCTCGCCCGCAGCTCCTCGCGGACGGTCTCGAGGATCGCGCCGTAGCGCACGCCCGACGGACATGCGGTCTCGCACGCGCGGCAATCGAGACAGCGATCGAGATGCGGGCGGATCGCCTCGGGATCATCGACCCGTCCCTCGGCGAATGCGCGCATCAGGTAGAGGCGGCCGCGCGGTGAGTCGGTCTCGGTGCCGAGCACGCCGTAGGTCGGGCACGCTTCGAGGCAGAGCCCGCAGTGCACGCAGTCGAGCGTCTGTCGATGCCACGCGGGCAGCGCATCGGTCGAGGCACAACCGGGCGAGGTCGGAGCGCTCATCGGAGGACCTTGCCAGGATCGAGTGCGGCGCGGAGACGCGCTGCGATCGCCGCAGCGCCGGGATCGGGTGGCGTGCCCCGGCCGCGCCGTGCCGGGTCGCCGAGTTCCAGCTCACCGGATGCGTCCAGCGCGGGCAGCACGGCGAGCACCGCCTCGCACGTCGCCGCGTCACCGTGGACCTCGAAGCGCCCGCCGCCGGAGACGCGCAGCACGACGGCTGCCCGCGCGGCGGAGTCGAGCGCCGCGATGCGGCTGTGCAGCACGAATCCGCCGACGCGCTCGAGCCCCGCGGCGGTCGTGGTCGGGAACTGCGGTGACGCCTCGCGCAGACCATGTCGCCGCAGCGCGGCGGCGACCGCCCGCGCCGGGCCATCCCATCGCCCGTGCAACGAGAAGGCCCCGCCGCTCGCACGTCGTTCGAGCCAGAGTCGCGCCGGGGGCAGCGGGTCGTGCCGCAGGTCCTCGAGGCGGCGGAGCGCCTCGTCGCGCTCGAGCCCGTCCAGCGCGAAACCCGACGCCGCGCGCGGGCGCGTGCGGAGCTTCAGGTGCAGCTCGGTCGCGGCGAAGAGGCGGCCGCGGCTGCCGACGAAGAGCTTGTGGAGATCGAAGCCCGCGACGCTCTTCACCACGCGCGCGCCGGAGGCGAACGCCTTGCCCTCGGCGAGCACGCCGCGCGTGCCGAGCAGCAGCGCCCGCGCACCGATCGACGCGAGAGGGCCGGGCGCCTCCGGACTCGCGCGCCCGAGCGCGAAGTGCGCGCCGAGGCTGCCCGCGTCGGCCTCGCTCGGCAGCCAGAGGCCGCGCGCGTGCAGTGCGGCGTCGAGCTCGGCGCGCGTCACGCCCGGCTCGACCGAGCACGTGAGGTCGTCGGGCTCGAGGCGGAGGATGCGGTTCATCGCGGCGAGCGAGACGAGTTGCACGGGCCGGTCCGGCGCCGCGGTCGACGTGAGACGCGTGCCGCCGCCGCAGAGGCGCAGCGGTGGCTCACCGTCGCGTCGTGCGCGCAGGAACTCGACGAGCTCGCGTTCGCTGCCGATCGCGGTGAGACCGGTGGTCGGGAAGTCCGGCGCCGGGGCGGTCGTGGTCCCGCTCATGCGTCGTGCTCCGCCGGCCCCGGCTCCGCATCGAGCACGCGCGCGACCATCGCCGGCCAGCGCGAGGACTCCGCGCACGCGCTGCGCGAGGGCAGGACCTTGTCGGGATTGCAGAGACCGCGGGGGTCGAAGACGCGCTTCACGCGCTGCATGACCTCGAGATCGTCCTCGCCATACATCAACCGGAAGTGCTCGAGCTTCTCGCTGCCGATGCCGTGTTCGCCGCTGATGCTGCCGCCCATCGCGACGCAGAGCGCGAGGATCTCGTGGCCCGCGGCGAGCACGCGCGCGCGTTCGTCGGCGTCGCGGCCGTCGAAGGCGATGTTCGGGTGGAGGTTGCCGTCACCGGCGTGGAAGACGTTCGTCAGCGTGATGCGATGGCGTGCGCCGATCGCGGTGATCTCGCGCAGCGTCTCCACGAGCTTCGTGCGCGGGACCACGCCGTCGAGCACGTAGAGGTCGGGGCGCAGACGACCCATCGCGCCGAACGCGCCCTTGCGACCCTTCCAGAGCCGCTTGCGGTGCTCGGGGTCGCGAGCCTGCTCGACGGAGATCGCACCGTGCTCTCGGAAGATGGCCTCGACCTCCTGGGCGTCCTCGTCGAGCACGAGTTCGAGTCCGTCGAGCTCGACGAGCAGCACGGCCGCGGCATCCTGCGGATACCCGGCGCGGTAGACCGAGGCCTCGACGGCCTTGATCGTCGCGGCGTCGAGGATCTCGAGCGCCGCGGGCACGAGTCCCCGCGCCACGATCGCCGACACGCTGGCGCAGGCGGCCTCCATCGTCGCGAACGAGCCGAGCAACGTGCGCAGGGCCTGCGGGTCGCGCGAGAGGCGGACGGTGATCTCCGTCGCGATGCCGAAGGTGCCTTCGCTGCCGCAGAACACGCCGAGCAGGTCGAGCTCGTGCGGCGCGCGCGGACCCGCGGGTCCACCGAACCGCGCGAGCTCGCCGTCGGGGAGCACGACCAGCGCGCCGAGCACGTGGTCGGTCGTCATCCCGTACTTGAAGCAGTGTGGCCCGCCCGCGTTCTCCGCGAGGTTGCCGCCGATCGTGCACACCGATTGGCTGCTCGGATCCGGTGCGTAGTGCAGCGCGTGGTGGGCAACGTGTCGGGACAGCGCGAGGTTGATCACGCCCGGCTGCACCGTCGCCCAGAGATCGCGGTGGTCGACGGCGAGCACGCGCTTCATGCGCGCGGTCTCGATCACGAGCGAGGGTCGCGAGGGTGTCGGACCGCCCGAGAGACAGGTCCCGGCCCCGCGCGGCAGGAACGGCACCGCGTGTGCGAGCGCCAGGCGGACCGCGTCCTGGACCTCGCGCGTGTCCTCGGGCAGCACCACGGCGAGCGGCGGGGACTTGTGGATCGTGAAGCCGTCGCACTCGTACGCGAGCAGCTGGTCCTTGGCGATCAGGGCGCGCTCGCGACCGAAGCGGTCGACGAGGGCGGAGAGGAAGCGATCCATGTCGGCGGGCGCGGGAGCATACCCAGCGGTCGCCACGCTCCTCGCGCCGCCCGCGAGGATCGGGCAGACTCCCGCGCCTCCGCGTGGCATCGATCGCGACGCGTGAACCCGACCGGCATCCGCGGCGCCGAGTGTCCCGTCACCATGCGTAGTCCGTACGACGATCCCGAGCTCTACGACGCCCTCTTCGAGTCCTTCGACTTCGATCTCGCGTACTACACGGCGCTCGCGCGGCGCACGGGTGGGCCGGTCCTCGACGTCGGCTGCGGGACCGGTCGGCTCCTCCTCCGGCTCGCCCGCCTCGGCTTAGTCGTCGACGGCTGGGAGCCGTCCGGCGCGATGGCGGCACGCCTCCGCCAGAAGGCCCTGGCGAGCGGCGTGATGCCGCGGCTCTTCGTGGGTGCGCTCGAGTCGATGCCCGACACGCCGCGCTATGGCCTGGTGTTCTGCGCGTTCAACGCGTTCGCCCACAACCTCACCGCCGCAGCACAGCTCGGCCTGCTCCGACGCATGCGCGCGTGCCTCGTCGATGGGGGCTGCGTCGCCATCGGTGCCGGCCATCCACCTTTGGCCGAGTTCGCGAGTCCGCCGCAGGAGCCGGTGCTCGAGCTCGAGGTCGAGTGGCCCGAGAAGCAGTGTCACCTGCGTCTCTTCGACCGCCGCCGGCTCGATCCCGTCGCATTGACCCAGCATTCGGAGATGACGGTCCTCTCGCTCGCCGCCGACGGCGCGGTGATCGCACGCCACGACAGCGAGACCGTGCTGCGCTGGACCTTCCAGCCGGAGTTCGAACTCCTGCTGCACGCGGCCGGTTACCGCGGCTGGCGCATCATGGGTGGCTACGGCGGCGAACCGCGCACGAGCGATGCGCAGCCGTTGCTGGTCGAGGCGTGGTGAGGGCGGGTCGCTCCGCGCTCAACGCCGAGCGGGCGTGCCGCGATCGACGAAGAGGCCGAGCCCCGACTCGGCGGTCTTCGTCTCGTGTGTGTCGCTGCGGCGACGCGGCGTGAGGGCGCCGTTGGTCGCCGCGGTGCTCGCGTGCGTCTCGAGGTACTCGTCCTGGCCGGCGAGATCGAGGAACAGCGCGATCGAGCGGAGGCCGTTGCGCACGTCCTCCGGATGGCCGCAGTTGCCGAGCGCGAGTTCGCCACCGCCCGCGGCATAGCGGTCCTTGCCCGCGCCGTCGATCAGGGCGCCGAACGACGTGATCGTGGCGCTGCCCAGCGAGATGCCCCCGGCCTCGTAGACGTCGTCGCCGCGCGCATCGATCAGCACCGAGACCATGTGGTCCCAGTTGCCGGCGATGCTCGCCACGTGCCGGTTCACGTAGCGATCGTCGCCATCGTCGTCGAGCACGAGGCCGACGGCCTGATGGGCGCCGGTCGCGATCCCGTAGCGCGAGGCCTCGACGAGGTCGTTGCCCCCGCGCTCGCGCACGATGCCGACGCCGAGGAAGTAGCCGATGCCATAGCCGAACTCGCCGACGGTGTCGTGGTCGTCGCCGCCGCCGTCGAGCAGGATGCCGAAGCCGCCGCCGACGTGGACCTTGCCCGTGTCGAGCGTGCGCATGCCGATGCCACAGCCCTGGCTCATCGCCATGAACTCGCCGGCGGTGCCGTACGAGGAGGGGTAGCGTCCCGTCGCCGTGCGCCGATCCTCGCCGGCGACGTCGATGCAGAGCCCGACCGCGGCCGGTGCTCCGAAGCCCTGCGCGTAGAGCGCGGCCTCGAGCGTGTCGTTGCCCGCCCCATCGACGAGCACGCCATAGCCGAAGAAGCCCGCGCCCTGCGCATACGCGTCGGCGACGTAGCTGTCCTTGCCCGCGAGGTCGCAGAGCACGCCGATGCCGGCGGCACCGGCGCCCTGCGTGAGGCGCTCTCCCGCATAGCGGTCGTCGCCGAACTGATCGACGAGGATCGCGATGCCGAGGCATGCCGCGCCGTGCGAAGCCGCGCCCGGCGCGGGTGCCTCGTAGCTGTCGTTGCCGTAGAGGTCGACCGCGATCGTGAGCTCGTGACCGCGCTCGGCGGCGCTCGCGGCAGCCGACCAGGTGTCGTCGCCGCCGAAGTCGACCGCGAGGGCCACCGGGCGCGCGTAGCGGTTCTTCGCGAAGCCACCGAGGACGAGCGGGCCGCACGGCGTGTCGCGGACCTCGATCAGCTTGCCCTCGATGCCGTCGAGCTTCGCGGTGGAAGCGGCCGCTCGCCGCCGGGCCTCGTCGCGCAGCGGCATCCAGAAGCCCGGTTGCGCGACGATCGACGCGGAGCACGCCGCGCGCAGCAATGCGGCGCGGTCGATCTGCAGGAGGCGGCGGACCGTGGCGCCGTGTGCCGGGTCCATCGTCGGATAGACGTTGCCGACGAAGGTCGACAGGAGGGCCTGCGTGGCGTCGTGGAGCGCCGCGCGCTCCTCGACGGGGATCGCGGCGAAGGCGACATCGAGCTCACGGCGCGCATCGGTGAGCAGCTCGACCGCGAGGTCGAGCCGGGCGTCGAAGCCCTCGGCGCGCGCGAGGAGGGTCTCGGTCATCGCGGGGCCGAAGTCGTCGGAGGGCGGCTCGACGTCGCTGCAACGCGCGCATTCGACGAACAGCGCGTGCAGGTCGAGGGCCTTCGCGCGCACCGCGTGGTCGAGGCGATCGGTGATCGCGATCGCGGTGCCCGGCGCGGCGAGGGGATCGCCCAACATCGCGATCGCCGTCCGGGTCGCACCACTCGCACCGTAGAGCTCCGCCGTCCGGCCGAGTCGCGCGCGCAACGCGTCGTAGGCCTCGCTCATCTGCTGCTCGGCGAAGAGCGCGCGAGCGGTCTCGAGGTCGGGCCACGGGGTCTGCGCCGCGAGGCTCGCGAGCCCCGCGACGGTGACGAGGAGAACGCGGATCACGACGCCCGGGCCGCACGCGAGATGCGGACCATGCGTTCGGCCCGCGCGCGCACCGCGTCGAACCGGTCCTGGGCCAGATCGTCCTCCACGAAGAGCGGTCCCACCCAGCCCACGCCGAAGGACCCCGCCGCGAAGTAGGCCGCGACGTTGTCCTCGGTCACCCCCGAGGTCGGGAAGAGGCGGAGGAACGGCAACGGGCCGCGGCACGCGCGCACGTAGCTCGGGCCGTCGGCAGGTCCGGGGAACAGCTTCACGATGGGCGCGCCGTGCACGTGCGCCGCGAGCATCTCGGTCGGCGTGAAGCAGCCGGGGATCACGAGCACGTCCCGCGCGGCGCACCAGCGGATGACGTCGGGATCCATCACGGGTGACACGATGAAGCGGGCGCCGGCGTCGATGGCGCGCTCGGCATCGTGCGTGCTGAGCACGGTGCCCGCGCCGACGACGAGCTCGCGCTCGCGTGCGAAGCGGGTGATCGCCTGGAATGCCGAGGGACAGGTCAGCGTGAACTCGACGATGCGGAAGCCGCCGTCGACCGCCGCCTGCATCGCGGGCACCACGGCGCGCGCGTGCGGCGTGCGCAGGATCGCGGAGCAACGCTCGCGCGCGAAGGTCTCGATCAGCGGGTGAGGCCTGGGCTCGAACATGGCGCAGGACGATAGCGGGCTCGCCGCTACGATCCCGCGGCCTTGGAACCGCGCCGCTTCGCCATCGCCTTCCTGCTCGTCGAGGCCGCGCTCGGTGGCGTGTGGTGGTGTTCGATCGCCTTGCACGCCGATTGGCGCGCGCGGTTCTTCCCGCCGCAGCTGCCGGGGCCGGTCCTTTTGGCGCTCGCCGTCGCCGATGTCCTGCTCTATGTCGCAGCCGCGGCCCTCGCGGCGATCGGCATCGCGCGGAACCGCGCGTGGGCGAGGACCGCGCTCACCGTCCACGCCGGCGGCGCCCTCTATGCCGGGCTCTTCGCCCTCGCGCTCGCCGTGCTCGATCCGGAGCGCTGGCTCGGCGGGCTCGCGATGCTGCCCTCGACCTGCGTCGCCCCCTGGCTCGCATGGCGCTCCGGCCGGGAGCGATTCCTCGCATGAGGTACCGTGAGCGTTGTTCCACGACGCGCTCCGTGGCACGCAACGTGGCGAAGACCGCCGCGCAGATCGTCGTGTTCTGGGGCTTCTTCCTCTGGGTGCTGCCCGAGCTCATCGTGCGGGTCGGCGCGGCGCTCGTCCTCGAGATCCCGTTCGCGTTCGCCGGACAGGGATCCGTGGCCGCGATCGTCTTCGGCTCGGCGAGCGCGCTCGGTCTCTGGAGCGCGTGGGTCGTCGTGACTCGAGGCGCGGGCACGCCTCTGCCGCTCGATGCGACGAACACGCTCGTCACCAGCGGTCCCTACGCCTTGGTGCGCAATCCGATGGCCATCGCCGGACTCACGCAAGGTGCGGCGGTGGGCCTCCACCGTGGCTCCACGCTCGTGCTCCTCTATGTCGTGATCGGCGCCGTGCTGTGGCAGTGCATCGCTCGCCCACGCGAGGAACAGGAGCTCGCGCGGCGCTTCGGCGATGCGTACCGCGACTATTGCGCCGTCGTGCGGTGCTGGTGGCCGCGCTTCCGTCGTCGGCGTGCGAGCTTGGGCCACAACCACACGGCGTAGCCGGTGATCACGAGGAGGCCGAGTCCGATCGCGGAGGCCGGCGCCAGCGTGCCGTGCACGAACGCGCCGAAGGCGCGCCCGTCGTGCAGGCTCTCGATGAGGTCCGTGCGCCGCACCCCGGTGCTCAGCACGATCCCCGTCGAGGCGTCGACCTGCACCTCGAAGTTCCCGCGCGAGGCGACGACCTTGAACACGTGGTCCTTCGGACGGAAGTCGACCCGGTCGACGTCGTCGGCGCTGCGCAGATCGGGGTGACCTGCGGCGACCGCGGACTCGATCACGCGCGGCAGGGGCAGGACGGCGTCGAGCGGTGCGGCGCGGCCCGCGGCCGTGGGGGGGATGAGCCAGGGCCAATCACGCTTCACGAGCAGCAGGAAGCCCGTGACCGACGCCAGCAGGAGGACGACGCCGAGTGCGATCCCGAGGACCTTGTGGACCTCCCAGATCAGCTTGAAGAAGCGCACGGCAGGCTCAGAGCGTGCGATCGCCGATCGTGACGCGCACCTGCCGCACGCGGCGCGCGGTGGCTTCGACCACCTCGAGGCGCACGCCTTCGACGAGCACGAAGATCGAACCCTGGGGGGGGATGTGGTCCTCCGCGAGAGCGACGCAGAGCCCCCCGAGCGTGCGCGCCTCGCCGGTGTCGGGGAGTTCGATGTCGAGCAGGCGCTCCAGTTCGCGCAGCTCCACCGTGCCCTGCACGAGCCAGACGCCGGACCTCTCCTGCACGTACTTCTGCGGCGTGGGCTTGTCGCGCTCGTGGAAGATCTCGCCGACCAGCTCCTCGACGAGATCCTCGAGGGTCACGATGCCCGCGACACCGCCGTTCTCGTCGACGACGATCGCGAGGTGCAGCTTGCGCGACTGGAGCTCGCGGAGCGCGCGCTCCGCGGTCGTCAGGTCCGAGAGGAAGAACGGGGAGCGCACGAGCGCCTTCATCTCGATGGGCTTGTGGTCCCACAGACAGGCCATGACGTCGTCGCGGAGCAGATAGCCCACGACGGTGTCGATCGTCCCGTCGATGACCGGCACGCGGCGATGGCCCTGGTCGAGCACGGCCTTGCGGATCTCGTCGACGCTCGCCGAGACGTTGAGCGTGACCACCTCGCGGCGGTGCACCATCACGTCGCGGATCCGGAGTTCCGTGAACTCGAGCGCGCGCGAGAGCAGGGTCCCGGTCGGCTCGTCGAGGTGTCCTTCGCTGCGCGCCTCGACCAGCATCATCTCGAGGTCCTCACGCGTGAGCTTGCTCTCGAGGAAGTTCGTGTGGTCGCCGAACGCGCGGAGCACGAGGTTCGAGCTCGAGGTGAGCAACCAGACGAGCGGGCGCGCGATCCAGGTCAGGAACGTGAGCGGTGCCGCCGTCACCAGGGCGAAGCGCTCGGCGACCCGCAGCGCGAGCGACTTCGGCACGAGCTCGCCGAAGACGACCGAGAGATAGGTGATGAGGATGACGACGAGGGCGAGCGCGATCTGGGGGGAGGCGGCGCCGAAGCCCGCGTCCGCCAGCCAGATCGCGAGCGGGTCGGCCAGCTGTGAACCGCCGAAGGCGCCCGCGATCGCGCCGACGAGCGTGATGCCGACCTGCACCGCCGCGAGGAAGCGCTCCGGGTTCACGCGGAGCTTCAGCACCCGCTGGGCTGCCCGGTGGCCCTCGTCGGCGAGCGCCTCGAGCCGTCCCTTGCGCGCCGTCACCACCGCCATCTCGGAGCCGGCGAGGATCCCGTTCAGGATCACGAGGACGAGGATCACCAGCAGTTCGAACACCTGGGCAGCGTAGGGGATGCGGAACCCCGTTTGCGAGCGTGAGCAGCGCGCCGAAAGTCGAGGCGAGGACCGGGCGTAGTACCCCCCAGGCGCAGCGCGCTCCGCGCTGCAGATGGACCAGCGGCAAGGCGGGTGCGTCATGGGCTGCTCGGGCTCTCTTGCGTCGTTCCGCGCGGCGGTTGCGGCGCTCTCCGTCCTCGGACTCTCGGCGTTCGCGACGAACGCGCAGTCGCCGGTCCTGCTGCGCGACTGCGACCCACGGCCGCCCGACACGGTGGCGAGTTCGGCACCCGGCGAGTGGACGGTCCACGGTCCGCTCACCCTGTTCCTCGCCTTCGACCTCGAGCACGGTCGCGAGCTCCGGGCCAGCGACGGCGGCGTCGCCGGCACGCGCCTCGTGCTCGACATCACTCCCGGCCCGCGCGGCGGCCATGTGCACGCGCCGGCGGTCTTCCTCGGCGAGCGCTGGTTCTCGATCGACGACGGGCTCCGTTCGGGTCTCTGGCGCAGCGACGGGACCGCGGCCGGCACGCGCCGGGTCTTCGCGATCGGCGACGCGCACGGTGAGCGCGCACCGTCGGAGCTCACGGCTGCCGCGGGGATGCTGTTCTTCGTCGCCCGCGACGCGATCCTCGGCGACGGGCTCTTCGTCTGCGATGGCAGCGCCTCGGGCACGCGGCGTCTGACGACGGCACCCCCCAGCCCCGATCGGCTCTCGGGTGCCGGCGGGCTCCTGTTCTTCCGCGGCCAGGACCCCGTGCACGGCTCCGAGCCCTTCGTCAGCGACGGCAGCGACACCGGGACGCGTCTGCTCGTCGACACGCAGGGCGGAGCGATCTCGCTGGTGAACGACGTGCGCGGTCTGCCGCCCGCGCCCGCTGGTCGTCTGCTCTTCTTCGCCGGCGGCTCGCTCTGGTCGAGCGACGGCAGCGCGGCGGGGAGCACGGAGCTCGTCGAGGGCCTGGTCGCGAGTTCGTTCAGCACCGCGGTGACGGTCGGCGCACACGTGTACTTCGCCGCCCACGAACCAGGACACGGCGCGGAGCTGTGGCGCAGCGATGGCAGCGTCACCGGGACGGGCCTCGCCGCCGACCTCGTGCCCGGCATCACGTCGTCGGAGCCGCGGGTGATCGGCGCGGTCGGAGGCCGGGTGATCGCGTGCACCTTCGGTCCGCTCGGGAGCGGACGCGGACTGTGGTCGGTCGAAGGCGCCTCGCTCCAGGTGACGCGCGTCCTGGCCGACGCGAGCGTTCCCTTCGCGGGGACGGGACTGGGTCACGAACTGCTGATGAGCGGCCATGACCCCGCCGGGAACTCGTTCTTCGCGACCGATGGCACTCTCACCGGCACGCGCGTGATCCATGGTCCGGGCGTGTCCGCGATGGGACCCGCATCCGGTGCGCGCGTCTGGCTCGCCCTGCAGACGGAGGACGGCGTCGAGCCCGGGCTCAGCGACGGCACGGCGAGCGGCACGGGTGTGCTCGTCGACCTCTGTCGCTGGCCGCCTTCGGCCACGCGGTCGAGCGATGCCGTGGGGATCCCCTGGTCGCGGCGTGCGGCGTTGCCCGTGGGCTCCCTGTCGCCCTCCGCGATCCTCGACAGCGACGGCACTCCGCTCGGCACCGCGCCCGATCCGCGGTTCGGAGTCGATCCGCTGCGATCGATGATCGTCGACGAGGGCACGCGCGTCCTGCCGCTCGGCGGTGGGCTCTGCGTGCTCGCCTCCGACGACACGATCTCGCGGCGCTACCACCTGTTCTTCGACAGCGGTGTGCGCCTCACCCGCTGCGCCACGCTCGACCTCCCGACCACGCGTCGCTTCGAGTCGGTCGCGTTCGGCAATCGCTTCGCGTTGATCCTCGGCGAGAGCGACCACCTCCTGGTGAGCGACGGCACCGTGGCCGGGACCATCGAGCAGCGGCCGAGCGTCGGGGGCTTCCTGCCGATCCCGCAGAGCGCGATCGCCGCCGGCGAGCTCCTCTTCTTCGCCGCGGGCGATGGGGCGGGCAACGGGCGGCTCTGGGTGAGCGACGGCGAGACGCTCCGCATGCTCATGGCGAACTCGACGTACCCGCCCTACAGCCGGCTCGCGGCGAACGGCTTCGTGGTCTTCGGCGAGCGCGACCCGAATCTCGGCATCGAGCCCTACGTCAGCGACGGCACGGTCGCGGGCACGCGTCTGCTCGCCGATCTCGCACCGGGCAGTGCCGATGCGGATCCCGTGGCGGTCGGCGCGTTCGCGATGTCCGCGGTCTTCAGCGCAGACGATGGCGTCCACGGCCGCGAGCTCTGGATCACGGATGGCAGCAGCGCGGGCACGCGTCTGCTCGCCGACCTCGTCCCCGGCAGCGCCTCTCCCGAGTTCGGCGGCGCCGCGACCATGCGCGGGGCCCTGGCGATCCCGGTGGACGAACCACTTTGCGGTAGCGAGCTCTGGTGGATCGACGCGAACGGCGCGCGTCGCGTGATCGATCTCGTGCCCGGTCCGTCCTCGTCGAATCCCCGACGTCTCGCGCGCGTGGGCGACGAGGTGTGGTTCACGGCGGACCATCTCGAATACGGCACCGCGCTGTGGCGATCGGATGGCAGCGCGGCCGGCACGCGGCTCGTGATGCCGCTCCGCGGCGACGCGGTCGTGGCGCCGCTCGACGGCAGGGTGATCCTCTCGCTCGACGATCTCGTGGTCGGCCGCGAGCCGTTCGCGATGTCGGCCGGTGCGATGGCGATGCCCTGGGGTTCCGGCTGCTCGCGCGCTGCGCGGGTCCCCTGGCTCGAGGCGGACGCGCCGCGTCTGGGCGCGACGGTCCAGCTCACGGGTCAGGGCATCGAGCGTGGGATGCCCGGCTTCCTGGTGATGGGTCTGCCCGCGGCGGAACCCGCCTCGATCGCGGGGTCCTGCCGCTCGTTCGTCGAGCTCGAGTCGCTCGCCGTGCTGCGCTGGCTGCCCGACGCGGGTGTGCCGTGGTTCTGGTCGATCGCGATCCCGAACCTCCCCGCGCTCGAGGGCCTCGTGCTCGCGGCGCAGTCGTGGAGCGCGTCGACGACCGGTCCGATGGGCCTGTCGGGCAGCAACGGGCTGCGCCTGTTCCTCTCCGCGAACTGACCACGCGCGGGCTTGGTCGTGCCGCGCGCGTCGATACGCTCGCGGCGCATGTCGAACCGTGTGCTGTGCGTGGGCCTGGCCGTCCTCGGCTCGTCGGTGTGGTGCACTGCCCAGGGCGTGCATGTCGAACCGCAACGCGCGACGAGCACCGCGCCGCGCAGCCCCGCGGAGGAACTGGCGAGCTTCCGGCTGCCTGCGGGGTACCGCGCGGAGCTCGTCGCCGCCGAGCCGCTCGTGATCGAGCCCGCGTGCTGTGCCTTCGACGGGGACGGCAATCTCTGGGTCGCCGAGCTGCGCACGTACATGCAGGACGTCGACGGCAGCGGCACCGATGAGCCCAAGGGTGTCGTCGCCAGGCTGCGCGACACCGACGGCGACGGCCGCATGGACGAGCGCGTCGAGTTCGCGACCGGACTCGTGCTGCCGCGGATGCTGCTGCCGCTCGATGCGAAGCGCGTGCTCATCCAGAACACCTACGACGGCATCCTCTGGTGCCATCACGACGACGACGGCGACGGCCGATCGGATCGACGCGAGGAGTGGTATCGCCATCCGCGGAGCGGCGCGAACCTCGAGCATCAGGACAGCGCCTTGATCTGGGGCATCGACAACTGGCTCTATTCCGCGATGGGTGGGCGCCGCCATCGCGTGGGTCCGGGCGGCATCACGGCGAGCGAGGAGGTCGAGGCGGAGTTCGCGCAATGGGGTCTCGCGACCGACGACCTCGGGCGGCAGTTCTTCTCCTCCGCGGGCGGTGAGCGGCCGGCCTACGGGTTCCAGCAACACCCGCGGTACGGCAAGGTCCAGGTCGACGGTTCGCTCGCACCGGGCTTCGAGGCGACCTGGCCGATCCTCGCGATCGACGACGTGCAAGGCGGGCCGGGGCGACTGCGCGAGGACGGGACGCTCAACCATTTCACCGGCTGTTGCGGGCAGGCCGTGTTCCGCGGCGATGCCCTGCCGGCCGATGCCGTCGGCGACTACTTCATCGCCGAGCCCGTCGGTCGCCTGATCCGGCGGGCGAAGATCGACGTGGTCGGCGCGCGGCGCGTGCTCCGCAATGCGTATGAGCGCGCGGAGTTCATGGCCTCGACCGATCCCAACTTCCGGCCGGTCTGGCTCGCCAATGCGCCCGACGGCGCCCTGTGGGTCGTCGACATGTACCGCGGGATCATCCAGGAGGGGAACTGGGTGCGCGAAGGCAGCTACCTGCGGCCGGTCGTCCTGCGTCACGGACTCGACCGCAACGTCGGGCGCGGGCGCATCTGGCGCATCGCGCACGAGCGCGCTGCGGCGACCGGAGCGGCGCGCGTCGCGATGCACGCGGCGGGAGACGCCGAACTCGTCGCCGCGCTCGCGCATCCCAACGGCTGGCGACGCGAGACCGCGCAGCGACTGCTCGTGCTCCGCGGCGCGCAGGGCACGGTGCCGGCCCTGAAGAAGCTCGTGAGCGCGCGCGAGAACCCGCCGCTCGGCCGTGTGCACGCGCTGTGGACCCTCGAAGGTCTCGGCGCGATCGATCTGCCCACGCTGCGCCGGGCGTTCCGCGACGGCGATCCTCGCGTCCGGACGACGGCGGTGCGCGTCGCCGAGTCGCTCGCGCCGGGCCTCTCGAAGGATCGCGGCGCGGAGCTGCTCGCCGCGCTGCGGGAGCTCGCCAAGGACGACGCGCTCGACGTCCGCGTGCAGGTGCTGCAGTCGCTGCGCTTCGTTCCCGGCGATGCGGCACGCGAACTGGCGCTCGACCTCCTGCTCGAGAACGGCGACGACGCGCTCGTGCGCGCGATCGGCAACACGACCCTCCGTAGCGGCTCCGGCGAGGACGGGGCCAAGGCGGGCGCCGCATGGAGCTCGCTGGCTGCCGAGGGCCTCGCGCGCGTGAAGCACGGCCGTGAGATCTGGAAGACGCTCTGCATCGCCTGTCACGGTGCGGACGGTCGTGGCGTCGAAGCCGCCGGCGTGAAGCTCGCGCCCTCGCTCGTCGGTTCGCGGCGGCTCACCGGGAGCGTCGACGCGGCGGCGCGCATCCTGCTCGTCGGCATGAGCGGGCCGATCGACGGCGTCGAGTACGCGGGCAATCTCATGGCCCCGATGGGGCAGAACGACGACGCGTGGATCGCGGCCGTCCTGAGCTTCGCGCGCGTGTCGTTCGGCAATGCGGCCGCGCCGGTGAGCCCCGGGCAGGTCGCGCGCGTGCGTGCGGCCTGTGCGGGGCGGACGGCGCCCTTCCGCGTCGACGAGATCGATGCCTTCCAGCCGGTGTCGCGCGACGTGATGAAGGGCTGGCGGCTCAGTGCGAGCCATCCCGGCGAGGGCTGCGAGCGAGCGATCGATGGCGATCCGGCGACCCGTTACTCGACCGGGACGCCCATGAAGCCCGGCATGTGGTTCCAGATCGACTTCGGTTCACCCTGGATGCTCGATCGTCTCGTGCTCGACACCCGTGGCTCGGCGGGGGACTACCCGCGTGGCTTCGAGCTGCGCCTCTCCGACGACGGCACGAACTGGAGCGAGCCGCTCGTGCGTGGTGCGGGCGAGAACGCGGTCCTCGAGCTCGCGGTCGAGGCACCGCGTGCCGCGCGCTTCGCGCGGATCGTGCAGACCGGTGCGCACGACGGCCTGTACTGGTCGATCCACGAACTCGAGGTGCACGGCCGGCCCGCGCGATGACCGCGGCGCGCGCGGTTCAGCTCCCGCCGTCGTCGATCTCGTAGCCGATGCGCACGTCGCGGACGGGCACGACCGCCGCGACGGCCTCCGCGAGTCCGGCGAGCAGTCGATCGAGGGGCTCGCGCCAGCGCAGCGAGCTCGGCACGGCGGGCGTCGATTCGTCGAGCGACTCGAAGCGCAGCGTCTCACCGAACGGATAGTCGGCGAGACCGCCCGGCACCGCCCGATCGAGGCTGCCGAGAGGCAGCGAGAGCACGAGCGCGGTGGCGCGGTCCCCGGCGCCAGCACGGACGCGCAGCGCGACGAGGGTCACGCCGTCGCCTTCGATCCGGAGCTTGCCGACGAGCTCGCCGGCGGCGCAGAGGAGTGAGGCGTCGAGTGGCAGCGGCGCGGCGGCCAGGGCCTCGGCACCGCGTCCACGCCAATAGCCCTCGAGCTCCGGCAGCGCCGCGAGAGCTCCGAGCGCCGACGCGAGCTCGTCGTGCGACCAGGAGCACGCGATCACCAGTTGGTAGCAGCCGCCGCTCCAATCACCCGGGCGGCCCGGCGCATCGAGGTCGATCACCGGTCGATGGGATCGGTGTCGTCCTTCCCGTTCCGCCAGGGGGCCTCGCCCGCGAGCGAGACGGCGACGGCTTCGCACTTCTCGAAGACCCGCAGGAGGTTGCCGCCGAGCACCTTGCGCACCGCATCCTCGCTGCGGCCGTGCGCCAGCAGCCAGTAGGTGATGCGGGGCAGATGCGTCACGTCGTCCATGCCCTTCGGCACGCAGGGCACGCCGTCGAAGTCGCTGCCGAGTCCGACGTGGTCCTCGCCGGCGACGTCCATCGCGTGCTCGATGTGCGCGATCAGCGTCGCGAGCGGCACCGGCTCGGGCTCGGGGTTCTCCGCGTTGAAGCGCGCGACGGCGGCCTCGAACTCCGGAGTCCCGCGGGGGTGCAGCGACTCGATGGCACGCGTGCGCAGGGTGACCTTCGAGTTCCAGAGATCGCGCTGCTTCTGGTACTCGTCGGAGAGGAAGCCGCAGTTGAAGTTGATCTGCACGACCCCGCCGTTGGCCGCGACCGCGCGGAGCATCTCGTCGGTGATGTTGCGGCGGTGACTCGCGAGAGCACGGCACGACGAGTGCGACAGGATGACCGGCGCGCGCGTCACGCGCAGGACGTCGTGGAACGTCTCGTCCGAGACGTGGCTCACGTCGACCATCATCCCCAGGCGGTTCATCTCGGAGACGACCTTCACGCCGAGACGGTTCAACCCGCCCCAGCGACCGATCGCCTCGCCCGAGCTGTCGGCGAACTCATTGTGGTTGCTGTGCGTGAGCGTCATGTAGCGCACGCCCAGCCGATGGAACTGCCGCAGCAGGCCGAGGTCGCCCTCGATCGCATGGCCGCCCTCGATGCCCATCAGCGCGGCGTGCTTGCCCGCGGCGAGGGCGTTCGCGATGTCCCGCGTTCCCACGCAGTGCATCATCGTGGCGGGGTTGCGATCGAGCGTGCGGAAGTAGCCGTCGACCATGTCCAGCGCGCGCCGCGCCGAAGCGTTCGCGCGGCTCTTGCCCAGCGCCTCCTTGCTCGAGAGGTCCTCGGCCCCGAAGTAGCTCGACGCGACGTAGATCGAATAGAACTGCACGTCGAGGCCGCCCTCGAAGATGCGCGGCACGTCCATGTGGCCGCTGCGCGCCCGCGGCGTCATGTCGAAGTCCTCGTCGAGGATCCGGCTCGTGGTGTCCGAGTGCGTGTCGACGACGACCGACCGGTGATGCAGCTCGAGCGCGCGAGCCCAGAGCGCCGCGTCGTAGCCCTCGGGCACCGGCGCCGTGGCCCGGTCCGGCGCCTGGACCTGGGCAAAGCTCGCGGCAGCGAGCGACGCGAAGAGCAGCGGGACGCGGAAGACGCCGAGCGTCGGGACGGGACAGGGCAGACGCATCGCCGCATCGTGGCGCGCGGACGCGCGTTGCGGAAGCACGCGGAGGAAGGAGGCTTGTCCGACGGCGGGGGCAAGCGCGCCGCGAGACCAGGGGGCTGCGTCGGGGCTTTGGTGCCCGGGTTGGACCCCCCGTTGGCCCACGCGTTGCGCGCGGGGGGGGGGGGGGGGGGGGGGGGGGGGGGGGGGGGGGGGGGGG
>JADLHO010000165.1 GCA_020848735.1 Planctomycetota bacterium
ACCGGGCCATAGGCGTCGAAGCCGCCGAGGCGCTGCGCGAGCTTGTAGCCGATGTTGCCGGCGTCGAGATCGGGGAAGACGAGGACGTTGGCGCGGCCCTGCACGGGGCTGTCCTTCGCCTTGCGTGCGGCGACCTCGGGCACGATGGCCGCGTCGAGCTGGAGCTCACCGTCGGCGCAGATCCCGGGATTGGCGGCGCGGAAGAGCGTGAAGGCCTCGCGCACCTTGTCGACACGCGGGTGCTCGGCGCTGCCGCGCGTGGAGAAGGAGAGGAAGGCGACGCGCGGCTCGTCGCCGGTCAGCGTGCGGTAGGTCTGCGCGGTCGTGCGCGCGATGTCCGCGAGGCCCGCGGCATCCGGATCGGGGAGGACGGCGCCGTCGGCGAAGGCGAAGACGGTCTCGCCGCGCACCATGAGGAAGCAGGACGAGACGAGCTTGGTGCCGGGTGCCGTGCCGACCGCGCGCAGGCCGGCGCGGATCACGTGCGCCGTCGCCGTCGCGGCGCCGCACACGCACGCATCCGCCTCGCCCAACGCGACGAGGGCCGCGCCGAAGAAGATGCGATCGCCGGCGAGGTCGCGCGCCTCGGCCTCGCTCACGCCCTTGCTCGCGAGGCGCGCGTGGAAGTGGCGGGCGGCGTCGTCGAAGCGCGCGTGGGCACGCGGGTCTTCGACCCAGATCGGCCGCGCGAGCCCTTCCTGCTCCAGGATCCGGCGCGCCGCCTGGATGCGGGTGTCGTCGGTCTCCGGGAGTGCGATGCGACGGCGCAGCTCACGCGCGCGCGCACGCAGGCGCACGACGACGGGCGGGAGCGCGTTCACGGCACGTCGATCTCCATCTGCAGCAGCGCGAGGCCGTGGGTCTTGCCCTGGGCATCGCTCTTGAGGCTCTCGCTGCCGCCGCCGCCGAGGCTGTCGTGGAGGATGAAGTTGAGCGCGAGGAGATTGGGCGCCTCGTAGCGCTCGACCTCGCCCTTGCAGATCGCCGCGAAGTGGCGCTTCACGCGCTCGACCGTGAGCTCACGCCGGATGAGCTCGTAGTCCGCCGCGGTGCGGACGAAGACACCGACGTTGCTGCCATCGCCCTTGTCGCCGGAGCGGGCTTCCGCGAAGTCGCCGAGTTTGCGCTTGGTCATGGCCGTTCCTCACACCGTCTCGACGTGCACCGAGGTCGTCACCTTGTCCTTGCCGAGCAACGCGGGCCAGTAGCTGACGATTTCGCTGGCCTTGGGGCGCCCGCCGGCGAAGCCGGTGACGCCGGGCGGACCGCTCGTGACCAGCGGCACGATCTCCATGCCGAAGCGGTCGACCTTCTTCTGGTCGTGGTCCTTCACGCCGATGCGCAGCACCACCTCGGGTGGCTCGCAGGGCGCGACGATCCCGGCGTGGCAGACGCCCGTGCCGAGCAGCTCGACGGTCTTCTGCTCCTCGGTGAAGCGGACGCCGTCGAGAGCGAGGCGGTCGAAGACGATGCGCGCGCAGAGCTTCGCCTTCTCGACCGCATCGGGGCCGGCCACGACGAGCTGGCCGACGGCCTTGTAGCCGTTCTGCCAGGAGATCGAGACCTTGAAGGTCTTGGTCGGTGGGCCCCCGCGCACGCCGCTGACCTTCACGCGGTCCTTGCCGTCCTCGGTGACGATCGCCGAGGTGAAGTCCGCCGTGCAGTCGGGTCCGAGATAGCGCGTGGGGTCGCCCATCTCGTAGAGGAGCTGGTGGATCACGCTCGAGCGGTCGACGACGCCGCCGGTGCCGTCGTGCTTGCAGATCCAGAAGGTGCCGTCGGGGCGGGCATCGACGATCGGATAGCCGATGTTGGCCCAGCCGCCGATCTCCTTCCACCGCGTGGAGTTGCCGCCCGTGCACTGCGCGCCGCACTCGACGATGTGCCCCGCGATCGTCGCGGCGGCGAGCTTGTCGTAGTCGCTCGTCGACCAGCCGAACTCGTGGAGCATGGGGCCCGCGACGAGCGCCGGATCGGTGATGCGACCGCCGATGACGATGTCCGCTCCGGCCGCGAGGCATTGCGCCACCGCGGGAGCGCCGATGTAGACGTTCGCGCTCGAGATGCGATCGCGGATCGCGCCGAGCGGGCGACCGTCGTCCATGTTGCGCAGCGGTTCACCACCGGCGAGCAACTCGTCGATGCGCGGCAGGATGTCGTCGCCCTCGATGATGCCGACCTTCAGGCCCTTGCAGCCCTTCTTCCGCGCGAGCTCCAGCACGGCCGCGAGGCAGGCGCGTGGATTCACGCCGCCGGCATTGGCGACGATCTTGATCCCCTTGTGGTGCGCCTCGGGCAGGATGCGATCGAGCAGCTTCAGGAAGTCGGTCGCGTAACCCATCTGCGGGTTCCGCGACCTGAGCTTCTGCATGATGCTCATCGTCACCTCGGCCAGATAGTCGAGGGCGAGGTAGTGGATCGGACCCTCGCGGACGAGGCGCACGGGGCCGAGGATCGAGTCACCCCAGAAACCCTGGCCGTTGGCGATCAGCAGGCGGTCTCGCATCGTTTGAGCTTCGTCGTGGAGCGCGGCCGAGGATAGCGCGCGCTCCGCGACGATCCGCGGGCGAGTTCGCGAGCGACGCTCAGTCGATCGGTCGGGTCGGTGCGGCCGCACCCGCCGCGACGCGCGCGTTGCCACGCAGCACGCTGACGCCCGGCAGCTTGGTCAGGTCGGGGATCTCCTCGCCGACGACCGAGGCGCTCGCGCTGCGATAACGCTGCGGCGCGGGCGTGGACGGGCTGCGCTGATCGTCGCGCGGACGGAGCCGTGGCACCGGCGGAGCGGCGGGCGTCGCGGCCTGCGGCGGACTCGCGGGGGTCGCGGCCTCGGCCGCGGCACTCGCCCGCATCGGGTTCGGCTCGGGAGGAGCCGCGGAACGCGAGGTCGCCTTCGGCGCGGCGGCGCGGTCCGAGCGCAGTCCGACGCTGCCGCCGGGCACGTCGGAGGTGCCGGGACGACGGTTCGCAGGTGCCGCGGGCTGCGGGGCGCGCGGAGTCGGCGCCGCCGGGGCAGCCGCGCGCGGCGCCTGGGTGCGTTGGGCCTGCGGCCTGGCCGGGGCGGCCGGCTTCGTCTTGGCCTGGCTCGGCTGTGCCGTCGCGATGCTGCGCGCGACCGACGCGGCCGGCGCGGTGACCGTCGAGTCGTTGCGGCCCGACTCCGGGTGGACCGGCGCGCGCAGCGATGCGCGTGCGGGTGCCGGGGTGGCGAGGACCGGCGGCGCCTGCGTGACGACGCGCTGCGCCGCCGCGAGCTGCCGCTCCTCGTCGATGCGATCGCGTTCGATGTCGATCATCGTCTGACCGAAGAGCCGCGAGATGACGAAGATCGGAACCACGACCAGGGGCCCGACGACCGAGATCACGAGATAGAGCGCCGAGCCCGCGGTGAGCCAGAAGGACACCGCGGCCGGAGCCATGAGCACGAAGGACGCGAGCACCGCGACGAAGTAGCGCGGCCCCGCACGACGGATGTTGGAGAAGAGGGCCATGGGGGAGAGGCAGGCCCAGTCGTCGCGCGTCTGGCGCATCGCGAGCGCCATCGGCAGCAACGTCCCGCCGACCGCGAACGCGGACGCGATCGCGCTGATCCCGACGTCCGTGAAGGTGGCGAGGGCGAGGCCGGGGCCGAGGAAGAGGGCCGAGAGGACGGTGCCGTCGACGAGGAAGCGACCCGCTTCACGCGCCAACGCGCCGAAGGAGGGCACCTCGGGGGCGTCGTCGAGGCCCTGACTCGCTTCGACGAGGATGCGTCGACCGAGCGCGCCGATGAGACCGACGACCGAGAGTGCGGGGACGAGTGCGATCAGCGGCAGCAACAGCGAGTTGTGCACGCCCGCGGTGAGGATGCCGCCGAGGCCGACGACCAACGGGAAGGTCACCGTGGCGACGACCACCGTCAGCGGCATGTGGTCCTGGAACAGGAAGCGGAACGCGTCGGCGATCCAGTCGATCAGCCGACGCGCCGCATGAGGACCCGACGCATGAAGACCCGACGCATGAAGACCCGACGCGTTCGCGAGCCCCTCGGCCGCGGGCAGTTCGACCGGCACTCCGGCGGCGAGCAGCAGATTGAAGGCGCGGCGGCGGAGGTTCGTGTCATGGATGTGACCGAACGCGCGGCGGGCCTCATCGCGACGATCGAGTTCGACGCAGATCTGGATCAGCTCCAGCCAGGTGCGGTCGCTGTCCATGCCGTTCTCGATGGTGCGATGGAGCGATGCGTACCGCATCTCCGGCGACAGCCGGGCAGGGGGAGCAGTGATGGTCTCCGTCTTCACGGGATCCTCTTCGTTGGATGGAAAGTGGTGGCACTCCGCGTTTCGACCAGGAGCGTCGCGGTCTTGAACGGTCGTCCCGGGGCGGGACCATGCGCTGTCCGATTCCTGGACGAGACCGCGCTCGCTCCGCGCCTTCCGCCGCGCATTGCGCCATCGCCGTCGCGCGCCACGATGCGCACATGCGTGTCTCCTCGCTGCGCCGCGCGTCGTGGTGCTCGTCCTGCGTCGTGTTCCTGATCGCGTGTGCGGCTCCCGCGGCCGGCGACGACGAGACGGCCGCCGCGCCGCGGTCCGGATCCTGGACCGAGCTCTTCGATGGTCGGGCGCTCGGCGACTTCGCTCCGACCGCGTTCGGCGGCGAGGGCGAGGTGCGCATCGAGGACGGCCGCATCGTCCTGGAGCAGGGCGGCCCGCTCACGGGAATCACCTGGCGGGGCGCGGCCCTGCCCACCGGCGACTACGAGTTCGAGCTGCGGGCCACGCGACTCGCGGGCAACGACTTCTTCTGCGCTCTCACGCTGCCGGTCGGTTCGGGTCACGCGTCGCTCGTGCTCGGCGGTTGGGGCGGCACGCTCTGCGGCATCTCGAGTCTCGATGGACTCGATGCGTCGGAGAACGAGACGACCCGCTTCCTCGGCTTCGAGACCGGTCGTGAGTACCGCGTGCGCGTCGCGGTCGATGCCGCGCGCCTGCGCGCCTGGCTCGACGACGAGCCGATCGTCGACGTCCCGATCGCGGGTCGACGGGTGACGGTGCGACCCGAGGTCGCGCTCAGCCGACCGGTGGGGATCGCCGCCTTCGCCACGCGCGCCGCGTTCCGCGCGATCCGCTGGCGCCCGCTCGCGCGCGTCAACGAACGGTGACGGGTGCGCCCTCGACGACGAGGGCGCTCGGGTGGAGCACGACGCGCTCGCCCTCGCTCAGTCCGGCGAGGACCTCCGCGTGCAGGCCGTCCTGGCGGCCCGGTTCGAGCGGACGCCGGTGCGCGAGGCCGTCGTCGCCGACGACGAAGACGGTGTGCGCCCCGTCCTCCACGAAGAGCGCGCCGCTCGGGACGAGGAGGCGGTCGTCGGCGCGGTCGACCTCGATCTCGAGTTCGACGCGATAGCCGTCGCCGAGCACCGACCAGGCGCCTCGGTCACCGACGGGATCGAGGAGCACGTCGACGCGTTGCTCCTCCACGCCGAGTGCGGAGACCTTGGTGTAGCCCGAAGGCTCGACGCGGCGCACGACCGCCGCGAGCTCGCCCTGGACCCGCTCGTCGTTGCGCGTGCGGAAGCCGGTGAGGCGGACGGGCTGCCCGGGGCGCACGAGGACCGCGTCCTGGGAGAGCAGATCGGCCACGACCTCGAGCGCGCGCAGGTCGCCGAGCTCGAGGATCGCGGCCCCGGCCTCGATCGGCCCCGCCGACTCGCGGTGCACGCGCAGCACGACGCCGTCGATCGGCGAACGGAGCACGCGTTCGCGGGCGGTCGCGCCGGGCGCCGTGTCGTCGCGCAGCGCCGCCGCCGCGACCTCGACCTCGAACTCCGCGACGCGGCAGCCGAACTCGGCGGCGTGCATCGCCTCGCGACGGCTCGTCGCGGTGCGGCGCGCGTCGTCTTCACGCACGCTCGTCTCGACGCCGCTCCGCACGAGTTCGCCCACGCGGGCGAGCTCGGCGTCGGCGAACTCGAGCTCGGCGACCGTCTGGGCGAGGCGGGCCTTCGTCTCGTCGACCGCGGCGCGTGCGCGCGCGAGCCGTGCCTCGGCCTCGGCGCGGCTGCGTTCGTCGAGCGGCACGACGGGCGTGGGCTCGAGCACGGCGACGTGCGTCTCCCCGGCCGCGACGGGATCGCCGGCCTTCAGCGAGGTCCGACGGAGCAGACCGCGCACCGGCGCGTGCACCGTGAAGCGATCGCGCACGCGCGTGCGACCGTCGTCCTCCACGGTGAGGATGAGCGCGCCGCGTCGCACGACGGCTGCATCGACGATGACGGGAGTCGGCTGCAACGCAGCGGCGACGGCGATGCCGAGACCGGTGAGCAGGGCGATGCCGATCGCGTGCCGGAGGCGGAACTTCATGGGTGACGTCGACGGGATGGGTGGATTCCGGGGTCCGCTCGGGCGACGGGGCTCAGTCGCGGCTCTTCAGCACCTCGATCACGTCGATGCGCTCGAGCCGTCGCCAGGCGACGAAGCCGGCGATGGCGGATGCGGCGAGCACGGTCAGCGTCGCGAGTGCGTAGGTCCACGGTTCGATCACGAAGGGCAGGCGGAGCTGTTCGGTGTCGAGGGAGTCCATCAGGCCCGCGGCGCCGAGGCGTCCGAGCAGGAGTCCGAGCGGGATCGCGACGATCGTCAGCACCGCGATCTCGCCGAGCAGGATCGCGGTGACCTCGCGTCGGCGGAAGCCGAGCACGCGCAGGCTCGCGAGCTCCCGCGATCGCTCGGCCAGCGTGATGCGCGCGGCGTTGTAGAGGACGCCCAGAGCCATCACGAGCGCGAAGCCGAGGTTGATCGTCAACGACGTGCCGAGGTTCTCGTCGACCATCGCGCGGAAGGCGGCGATCGCGTGGCCGCGCTCGGCGATCCCGGCGATCCGTGGCGTGAGCTTCACGCGCGCGTGCAGGGCCGGCAGCGCATCGTCGTCGACGAGCAGCCATGCGCCGTTCATCGACGGCGTCTCGCCGAGGAGGCGGCAGAGCGGCTCGAGCCCGAGATAGGCGGAGTTGCCGATGAAGGTCTCGGCGATGCGCGACACGGTCACCACGCGCCGGCGCCGCGCGCCCTCGCGGACCTCGACCTCCACCGTGTCGCCGACGCGCACCGCGAGCCGCTGCGCGAGCTTGCGCGGCAACACGATGCCGTCGCCGCGCGGCGTGACCTCGCGCAGGTCGACGTCGAGCACCGCCTGCAGCGTGGCACCGTCTTGGATGCCGGTGATCGCGACGTCGTCGTGCCGCGGTCCATGACGCAGGCGGACCGCCACGGTCCGGAAGGGCTCGGCGCGGCGCACGCCCGGCAGCTGGCGGAGCTCGGCGAGGGCGCCGAGCGCGCGCGGCTCGCCGAGCACGACGGTGACGTCCTCGCGCTGCTGCAGGCCGAACTGCACGTTCATCGCGAGACGGATCGAACCGAACGCGAAGGTGCTGATCACGACGAGGGCCGTGGTCATGGCGATGCCGAGGATCGAGGTCGCGGCGCGTCCCGGTCGGCGTTCGATCTCGCGCAGCACCATGCGCGTCGCGGGCGAGACGAGTCGCGCGAGGCCGAATCGTTCGAGCAGCGTCGCGCGGTAGACCGCCGGTGCCGGGGGTCGCATCGCCTCGGCAGGCGGAAGTCGGATCGCGCCGCGGATCGCGCCGGCGGCGCCGAGCGCTCCGGCCAGCACGGCGATCCCGGCACCGCGGACCAGCTCGGACTGCGGCATCGACCAGAGCAGCTCGGGGAAGCGGTAGTAGGCGCCGTACATCCCGCACATCGCGCTGCCGAGCCACGCGGCGAGGGCGAGGCCGGGGCCGAGGCCCGCGGCGACGACGAGCGCGACGAGCTTGCCGTAATGCAGGCCGATCTCGGTGCTGCGGTAACCGACCGCCTTCAACGCGGCGATCTGCTCGCGTTGACCGGCGACGACGCGCCCGATCACGACGTTGAGCAGGAAGGCCGCGACGATCAGGAACATCGTCGGCACGAGGGTCCCGAAGGTGCCCAGCTGCTGCAGCTCGTTGGCGAGGAACGACTCGCTCAGCTGATCGGCGCGTGCGTAGCTGCCGAGCCCACCCCAGTCCTCGAGCACGCGGTCGACCTGCGCGAGCACCTCGGGGAGCGTGGCGTGGCGGTCGACGCGCAGGACGGCGTCGGAGAACGCGCCGTCGAAGTCGAAGGCGTGCGCGAGAGCCTTGCGCGAGAGCCAGAGTACGCCGAAACGGCGGTCGTCGGGCAGGACCTGCCCCGGCCCGAGCGCGTAGATGAACTCGGGTGAGAGCGCCGTGCCGACGACGCGAAGCACGCTGTGCTTGCCGTCGATGAGGGCGACGAGGCGATCGCCGAGGCGCAGGCCATGGGCGGTCGCGAAGGCCTCGAGCACCACGGCCTCGTCGCCGCGGCCCGCGGCGGGCAGGCGACCGTCGCGCAGGTGGAGATCGTTGACCAGCGGTCGCCCGTCGTCGGGGAGCGAGAGGAGACGGCCGGTGACGGCATCGGCCATGCCGGGCACGTCGAGGACGACGTCGGCCACGATGCGGGTCTGCACGGCCTGCACGCCCTCGATCGCGCGGAGGCGATCCGCGACGTGCTCGGGTGCGCGGACCAGCGGCGCGAATACGTCGGCGAAGCGCGCCCGCGCGTAGTGGTCGGCGCGCGCGCGATCGAGCGCGAGCATCGTCGTGCGCATGCCGAGGAAGAGGCCGATGCCGCAGGCGAGGACGAGGGCGATCGCGCCGAGCTGTCCGCTCATGCGCAGTGCATCGCGGAGCACCTTCACGTCGAGCGCGGCGAGGAGCTTCATCGTGCGATCACCACGCGAGCTCGCGGGGCCCGAGCCGCTGCTCGTTGTGGCGCACGGAGTGCACGAGGCCGTCGGCGATCGTCACGATGCGATCGGCCATGCCGCCGATCGCGACGTTGTGCGTGATGACCGCGGTCGTCGTGCCGAGTTCGCGGTGGATCGAGTCGAGGGCTTCGAGCACGAGCCGGCCGGTCGAGACGTCGAGTGCGCCGGTCGGCTCGTCGCAGAGCAGCACCGCGGGGCGTTTGCAGATCGCCCGCGCGATCGCGACGCGTTGCTGTTCGCCGCCGGACAGCTGCGCCGGGAAGTGGTCCTGACGCGCGGCGAGGCCGACGAGCGCGAGCGCCTCCGAGGGCGACATCGGCTCGAGGCCATCCGTGCGGTCGCGCGCGATGTCGGTGACGAGCTGCACGTTCTCCTTCGCGGTGAGGCTCGGGATCAGGTTGTAGAACTGGAAGACGAAGCCCACGTGCGCGCGGCGGAACTCGGTGAGCCGATCGCGATCCGCTCCCGAGAGCTCCTCGTCGCCGAACCACACGCGGCCGCTGGTGGGCACGTCGAGCGCGCCGAGGATGTTCAGCAGGGTCGACTTGCCGCTGCCGGAAGGGCCGAGCAGCACGAGCAGCTCGCCGCGCTGCAGCGCGAGGTCGACGCCGCGCAGCGCTTCGACGCGCACGTCGCCCATCACGTAGGTCTTCGTGACCTGCTCGAGGCGGAGGACGGCGGTCGCGGGGGCGGGCACGGCGTCCGAGGTGTACCGACGGTCTGGGCTCGGCGCGATGCGGGGAGGGCTGGCCCGCGACGGCGCGCGCGTCTACGAAGCGTGCCCATGGTGCTGCCCTCGCGTGTCCGCCCGCTCGCCGCCGCGCTCTGCGTCGCGCTCGGAGCCTGCGGCAACCCGCCGCCGCTCGGGCTGTTGCAGCGGGCCATCGAGCGTCATGTACGCGTGCCGTCCGGGTTGCGTGCCGAGCTGGTCGATCTCACGCTCGGACCTTTCGCGCCGATCGAACGGCCGGGTGCGCGCGGGCAATCCTGCAGCTTCACGGCGGTGCTCGTCGTGGAGGAGGCGGTGGCCGCCGTGGTCGAGACCCTGGGCGACACGCGCGTCGTCGTCACGCTCGCACGTGCCAAGGACCGACTCGTGTTCGAAGGCCGCGTCGAGGCGATCCTCGCGGGCGATCACTGGACCCACGACGTCGACCTGCTGCGCTCACCCTGGGCGGAGCGCCTCGCGGCGGCGGGACGGCCCGTCACGAGTCCACCGCAGCCGCTCGCCCGTCTCGGCAAGACGGTCGAGGCCGGGAGCGCGGAGGAAAGCGCGTTGCGCGCGCGACTCGCCGACGAGCGCCAGGCCGCCGAACGGGTGCGCGGCCGCGCCGCACTCGGGATCCTCGCGGTGGCCGACGGCGCGATCGTGCTGCGCGACGGCGGGCCCGAGTTCGGCGTGCTCCTTCACGGTCTCGCGATCGACGAGGCGACGTGCACCGCGCGGGGACAGGCCCTGGACCTGCAGGCGCTCCCGCTGCGCGAGCAGGCCGTCGTCCTTTCCGCCGTGGATCGCTCCGGGCGCACGCTGCTCGTCCTCGAGCCACCGCTCGCCGAGGGACTCGCCGAGTTCGGCCCGCCGTCCGCCGGCGTGTTCACCGGTGCCGGTGGCGCGCGCCTGCGTGCCCTCGACCCGCCCGAACGCGCTGCGCTCGATGCCTTCGTCGCCCGCGCGCGCGCGGCCGCGTCGACGGCGCCGATCCGAGCGACGATCGAAGTCGTCGCCGCGGCGGAGCGCTCGGCGCGCGAGGCGACGGCAGGCCTGGAGCCGCTGGCGGGCACGGTCCTGCTCGAGGGGCGCGTGCACCCCGCCGGCCGCGGCATCCTGCCGCGCGACACGACGAGCGCGACCGTCGCCAATTGGACGGGCGCCGCATTGTCGATCCGCAGCGACGGTCCCACTCCCGCCCGCGCCCTCTGGCTGCGCGGCGGCCGCGTCGCGAACGGTCCGCTCGAGGTCCTGGTCAACGGCGTGCACCGCATCCCCATCGCCGCGATCGAGGCGGGCGCGGCCCTGCTCATCGCCTGGCCCGAGCCGCTGGACCTCGTCGAGCTGCGGCTCACGGCGACTGGCGCGGCGAGTTCGATGGGGGTCTTCGTGCAGAGGTGACACCTCACCGCGCAGATGCGCCGCCCCGCCCGATCCGGCAGGATGCGCGCATGCTCATCCGCGCGTCGCTCCTCTCCGCTCTCCTGGCATCGGCAGCCTTCGCCCAGGGCGATGGCGCCTGGCTCGAACTCTTCGACGGCAAGTCGCTGGCCGGTTGGAAGCAGCTCAACGGGACGGCGAGCTATGCCGTCGAGGACGGCGCGATCGTCGGCACGACGTCGAAGGGCAGCCCGAACTCGTTCCTCTGCACGGAGCGCTTCTTCGGCGACTTCGAGCTCGAGTTCGAGGTGAAGCTCCTCGACGACGAGCTCAACTCGGGTGTGCAGATCCGGAGCTGGTCCTGGCCGGAGCACGACAAGGGGCGCGTGCACGGCTACCAGGTCGAGGTCGCGACGAACGGCGAGGCGGGCTTCGTCTACGACGAGGCGCGGCGCGGCTGGCTCACGACGGATCGCGACGACCCGCGTGCGCGGGCGGCCTTCGTGCGCGGCGCGTGGAACCGCTACCGCGTCGTGTGCGTGGGCTCGACCATCAAGACCTGGATCAACGACGTGCCCGTCGCGGACCTGCGCGACGACTGGTCGGCGACCGGCTTCATCGGTCTGCAGGTCCACTCGGTCGGCGGTGACCCGAAGTGGCGCGTGGCCTGGCGCAAGCTGCGCCTGCGCGAGATCGGCGACGGCGGCGGCTTCGCCTCGCTCTTCGACGGCACCTCGCTCGCCGGCTGGCGCGTGAACGAGCACCCCGAGTCGGTGAGCGTGAAGGACGGCGCGATCGTCGTGCGCGGCGAACGCGCGCACGTCTTCTACGACGGGCCGATCGCGCGCGCGTCGTTCCGCAACTTCGAGCTGTCGGCCCTCGTGCGCACGCAGCCGGGCGCCAACTCCGGCCTCTACTTCCACACCGCGTTCCAGGACGAGGGTTGGCCGAGCAAGGGCTACGAGGTGCAGGTCAACAACACGCAGGGCGATTGGCGCCGCACCGGCGGCCTCTATGCGGTGGCCGACGTGCGCGAGGCGCCGGCGAAGGACGGCCAGTGGTTCCTCATGGAGGTCCGCGTCGAGGGCAAGCACGTCGTCGTGAAGGTCGACGGCAAGGTGACCGCCGACTACGTCGAACCCGACGACGTGAAGCGCGACCCGAGCCTCGCCGGCCGCCTGATCGCGCGCGGGACCTTCGCGCTGCAGGCGCACGACCCCGAGTCCGAGGTCGCCTTCAAGGCGCTGCGCGTGCGGCTGTTGCCGGAGTGAGGCGCGCGGTGCGCTGCCGTCGCTCTCAGACGTCGAGAGGAGATTCGTCTCTCGACCTTTGCGTTGCCGCACCTCCGGGCTCCCTTTCTCGGATGCCTGATGCGCGGCGACGGCGGATGGGTGCCGGTCCCGCGACCTACGAGGTCCGCGCGCGGCACGCGCAATCTCGGGAGAAACAGATCAGACCACGATGACGCGGTAGACCTCGGTCGGCTCGTCACCCTTCTGGCCGAGAACCCGCAGGAGATCGAACATCTTCATGCTCAGGCTCCGGGCCTCCTGCATTCGCTCCCGTTTGAATTCGGGTCGTTGGAAATCGCTGATCAGGTCCTGCTCGGGCCGAGCACAGACGAGCAGGAAGCTCTCGTAGGACTCGAGGATGTGCTGGGCGACAGGGCAGGCGTGATGGAAGTCCGGCTGGGTCGAGAGCCACCGGATGCGATCTGTGGGAGCCATTCGACACATCAGCGCGGCGTCTGCGAGGGAGACCGTGCCCTTCCGCGCGTGGGTGGCCGTGAGCATCGCGAGCGCCGAGAAGCAGGTCAGGAGGCGACTGTGCTTCAGCTTGAAGTTCTTGAGCGCTCGCTTGGCCTTCTTCTCCGGTGGCACGTCCGCGGTGCGAGCCTCGTAGTTCACGCAGAACGTGCGCCAGAGCCTGAGGATGTCGTTGATCAGGAATGCCGGCACGAAGGACTCGCTGTGGTCTTGATAGTCGCGCCAGTAGCTCCGAAGGACCTCCTCGATCCCTGCTTCGAAGACCTGCTTGCCGAGGATCGGCGCGCCTTCGAGCAGCATGAGAAGTCGAGCGGTGAGGGTGTTCGAGGAGTCGTCGTTGGGTTGGCCGAGGTTCTTGCAGAGCTTGCCGACGTCGTAGTAGGCGAGGTACTCGCCATCGTTGGAGAACTCCGGGAACCCCGTTTCCCTGCAAGCGCGAATCAGCGCGGCCAGCAAGCACATGGAGTCGAGTCGTCCGAACGAGGGGCTGGAATCCGCCTGTTGCGGGCCTGCGACGAGGAACGCGTCGACGTCGCTGCTCCCACTGGCCTCGCCGCGTCCGTAGCTCCCCGTGACATAGATACAGGCGCGACTCCCGAATTCGCGTTCAGCCGCCGCGAGGCGCATTCCGAGTTCCTCGAGTCGCCGCGCGGAGTGACCCCTTCGCCTCTCGAGTTCGCTCATGCCCGACGCCATTTCCCCATGATCTTCCTGAACACCTCCGCCTGCTCTGCCGCGTCGTCGAGTGCGTTGTGCGTGTGCGGCAGATCGGAACGCAGGTCCGAAGGAAGCTCACTTCGTCTGGCCCGGTGGATCGGAATCCCCGTCAGCAGCGCCACGGCGGTCTTCATGTCGAAGCAGCGGCTGTGGTTGAAAGGCGAGCCCGTCGCAGAGAAGCGGACGAAATACCAGTAGAGCCAACTCCAATCGAAACTGATCGGGTAGGCGACGAGCACCGGTTCCCCGCCTTGGGCAGAGACTCTGACCCACTCGGCGAGCTGCGTCATGGCCTGTCGTGGATCGAGGCCCTCTCGGACCAGTCGGTCTCGATCGAGGCCGTTGACGCGGAGCGCCTCCAATTCGAACGAATCCGAGATCGGACGAAGCTCGAGGTAGATCGATGGTGATGCCGAGGGGGCGACCTCGAAGCGACAGCCGTCGAAACTCCCGGCGCGAACGAGTGCCAGGGACAGCATCGAGTAGGGTCCCGGGATCGGTCCGTCCGTTTCGACATCGGCGGAGAAGTACACGTCCGGGGTCATCTTGCGAGTCGGGATCGAGTTGCGCTGGTCGTCTGAACGCAGTCCGAGGGCTTCGGGGTCGATCACGGACGGGGAGGGTAACCGGGGCACCCGGCGGACGGGAGCCGTGGGCGCGCTCACGCGCGCGGCTGCAGGCGCGGCAACATCGCGAGCAGGATCGCGATCGCCGCGGCCGCGCCGCCGAGGCAGAGCACGGCCTTCAGCCACTCGCCGAAGATCACGGCACCGATGCCCGGCAGCGTCGCCCAGATCGCGGCGGTGCCGAGCAGCGCGCAGAGCAGCGAGGCGCCGAGCGTGCCGTCGGGACGGACCTCGGGCGTCGCGCGCGCGACGGGGCCCCAGCCGGGGCCGTCCGGCCGGATGCGCCGGTAGAACTCCGAGAGCTTCGCCATCGGTTCGGGGCGCGTGGCGAAGGTCGCGAGCAACCAGAGCACGAGCGTCGTGCTCGCGACCAGCAGACTGGTGTACTCCTCTCGCATCTGCTCGAGCTTCGGCAGCGATTCCTGCCAGGCCTTGACGCCGAGGAACACGCCGACCGAGGCGGTCATCGCGACGATCTCGCTCCACGCGTTGATGCGCCACCAGAGCCAGCGCAGGATGAACACCGAGCCGACGCCGGCGCCGAGGGAGGCGAGGAGCGCCCAGGCGTCCTTCACCGTCACGCCGCGCACGATCATCAGCCAGGCCGTCGCACCGCCGAGGACGAGCACGAGCGCCGAGGCGAGGCGCGAGGTGCGCACGAGCTGCGCGTCGGTGGCGTCCTTGCGCACGAAGCGGCGGTAGACGTCGTTGACGAGATAGCTCGCGCCCCAGTTCATCTGGGTGCTGATCGTCGACATGAAGGCCGCGAAGAAGGTGACGAGCAGCAGCCCGCGCAGGCCGCTCGGGGCGAGCTCGCGGATCAGCATCGGGTAGCCGACGCCGGGGTCCGTCGCGGTCCGCAGCTCGGGGTGCATGACCATCGCGGCGAACGCGACGAGGATCCACGGCCAGGGTCGCACGCAGTAGTGCGCGAGCTGGTAGAGCAGCGTGGCCTTCACGGCGTGGCGCTCGTCCTTGCACGACGCCATGCGCTGCACCACGTAGCCACCGCCGCCGGGTTCGTTGCCCGGATACCAGGTCGCCCACCATTGGCCGAGCACGAGGGCGAGGAAGACGCCGAGCGGCATCCAGGCGGGCTCGGCGCCGAAGTCGGGGAGGAAGTCGAAGAGCTGCGAACCGCCCTCGATCCCGGTCGTGGCCTTCTCGCGCAGCGCGTCGATGCCGCCGACGTGGTCGACGGCGACCACGGCGAAGATCACGCAACCGATCATCGCGATGACGAACTGGAGCACGTCGGTGATCGCCACGCCCCACATGCCCGAGAGCACGCTGTAGATGCCCGTGACGACGAGCAGCGCCGCGACGAGCCAGAAGTCGATCGCGCTGTCGGCGGGCAGCTCGGTGAAGACCGTGTGCCGCAGGACCTTCACCATCGCCTGCGTCACCCAGCCGATCACGATCGAGTTGACGATGACCGCGACGTAGACCGCGCGGAAGCCGCGCAGGAAGGCGGCCGGGCGGCCCGCGTAGCGCTGCTCGATGAGCTCGACGTCGGTGAGCACCTCGGCGCGTCGCCAGAGCTTGCTGAAGACGAAGACCGTCAACATCCCGCCGAAGGCCCAGGCCCACCAGAACCAGTTGCCGGCGAGACCGTTCTTCGCGACGAGCTCGGTGACCGCGAGCGGCGTGTCCGCCGCGAAGGTCGTGGCGACCATCGAGGTCCCCGCGACCCACCAGACCATCGAGCGACCCGAGGCGAAGTACTCGAGGTAGCTCGACCCTGCGCGCTTCTTGAAGGCGAGCCCGATGCCGAGCGAGATCGCGAAGAAGCCGACGATCAGGCTCCAGTCGAGGGCGGTCAGTTCCATGCGAGGGTCCGGATGTCAGCGGCGGAACAGCGCACGGTCAACTTCGCCGTTCACGACGATCGAGGTCCAGGTGCGCGTGCCGGCGTCCTGGTCGCCGATGCGCGCCTTGCGGACGTAGGGGAGCACCAAGCCACCGACCTCGCGGAAATCCTCGAAGCGGAGTTCGACGTCGGCGTTCCCCGAGCTGCCGAGCCGGCCGTGATAGCTCGCGCCGAGAACGCGGCCATCCTCGACGTCGATCCACAGCGTGGTCGTCGCGCCGAAGAAGGAGACGGCCACGTCCCGTGCCCGGCGATCGCCGACCTCGCGTTCGCCGCGCGCGACGGCGACGAAGCCGCCGCGGCCCCGCATGGCGAGCAGCGCGATCGGCTCGCGCAGCGCGGTCTTGGCGTGCAGGAGGGTCTGCGAGCCGTCGAAGTCCCAGACCGTGCGCTCGGCGGCCGCGTCCCTGCGTTCGACGATGAAGCCGGTGGGGGCGACCGACACCATCGCGACGTGGTACGCGTCCCACCACGACTCGCTGCGGATCCTGCCGGGTGCGGCCAGCAGCAGCGAGGACCCGGTCTTCACCTTGCGGCCCGCGGATTCCTCCTCGCGCTCGTCGCGCATCGCCACCGAGCGCAGGGCCCGCAATCGCTCCGCGCCGCCGATCGCGTCGACCGCGCGATCGAGCAGTCCGTCGGCAGCGGCGCGTTCGGCGTCGCTGCCCTCGGCGATCGGGTCGGCGATCTCCTGGAAGCGCGCCGGGTCCTTCAGGAAGCCGCGGCGGCAGCCATCGGACGCGAAGATGTAGATGCGACCGTCGTGGACGGCGAAGCGCGCGGGATCGCCGACGCCCGAGAGCGGCCCCATGCGCCCGCAGCCGCCGCCGAGCTGGATGCACCAGCGATCGGGGTCCGCCTCGAAGGTCTTCCGGTTGTCCTCGCTGGCGAAGCGGTAGCGGTAGCGGCGCAGGTCGACGCTGCGCGCCTCGTCTCCCGCGAGCTCCTCGCCCTTGCAGAGAGCGACCGGGTCGAGCCCGCGGAGAGCGAGTTCGGGGAGCGTCTGGGCGAGGCCCGAGGGAGCGGACAGGACGAGAGCGACGACGAGGGCGGACCGAGGGCTGGGAGAGAGCATCGGGAGCGCGGGAGCGGGGGGGTGCGGGTCGCGGACGCCGTGGTCCGGGCCCCTCGATTGTGCGCGAGCCGGCCCGTCCTTTCCGGTCCGGTCCCGGATCCCGTCCGCTCGACTTGCCGCACCGGGTGCAGCGGCCGACACTGCTCCGCCTTCGAGTCGCCGCCGACCCTCCCCGAAACGAGTCCCGATGCAGGTCCTTCTCTGTCGTCCCCGCGGCTTCTGCGCCGGCGTCGAGCGCGCGATCGAGGTCGTCGAGAAGGCGCTCGAGAAGTTCGGTGCGCCGATCTACGTGCGTCACGAGATCGTCCACAACAAGGTGGTGGTCGACACCCTGCGCCGGAAGGGTGCGGTCTTCGTCGAGGAGCTGAAGGACGTCCCCGAGGGCGCCCACGTGATCTTCTCCGCGCACGGGGTCGCTCCCGACGTCTTCGACGAGGCGGCCCGCCTGCGGCTCACGAAGATCGACGCGACCTGTCCGCTCGTGACCAAGGTGCATGCCGAGGCGCGGCGCTTCGCGCAGCAGGGCGTGACGATCCTGCTGATCGGGCACAAGGAGCACGTCGAGGTCGTCGGCGTGGTCGGCGAGGCTCCGGAGCGCACGATCGTCGTCTCCACGCCGGCCGATGCCGAGCGCGTGGTCGTGCCCGATCCCGAGCGCGTCGGCGTGCTCACCCAGACGACGCTGTCCGTCGACGAGATGGGGGCGGTGATGAACGTCCTGCGACGGCGCTTTCCCAAGCTGCGCACGCCTCGCAAGGAGGACATCTGCTACGCGACGACCAATCGCCAGATGGCGGTCAAGGCGCTCGAGGGGCGCGTGGAGCTCTGGCTCGTGATCGGCGATCCGACGAGTTCGAACAGCAATCGGCTGCGCGAGATCGCGGCGGCGCAGGGCGTGCCGGCCTACCTGCTGCTCGGTCCCGAGCAGCTGCAACCCGAGTGGCTCCGCGGCGTGGCGACGATCGGCGTGACCTCGGGCGCGTCGACTCCCGAGGTGAGCGTCGCACGGGTCGTCGATCGCCTGCGCGAGCTGGGCGCGACGCGCGTGGACGAGGTCGAAGGCGTGCGGGAGACGGTGGAGTTCACGCTGCCGGTGGAGCTGCGATGAGCGCGCGTCGCGACGGCGCGCCCACCCGAGGGAGGCCCTCGCGGTGAAGGTCGCGATCTGCCAGATCGATCCCACGGTCGGCGACTTCGGTGGCAACCGCCGCAAGATCCTCGCGGCCGCGATCGAGGCCCGCCGGCAGGGCGCGAGCTGGGCGCTCTTCTCCGAGCTCGCGATCTGCGGCTATCCGCCCGAGGACCTGCTCCTCCGCGAGACCTTCCTCGCCGCGCACGATGCCGCGCTCGCGGAGCTCGCCGATCATCTGCCGCCGGACCTGCCGGTCCTCGTCGGATGCCTCGAGCGCAACGTCGCGGCGAAGGAGAACGGCGGACGGGCGCTGCACAACGCCGCCGCGCTCTGCGAGGACGGCATCGCGCGCATCGTCGCGCGCAAGTCGCTGCTGCCGACCTACGACATCTTCGACGAGGAGCGGTACTTCGAGGCCTGGACGAAGCCCGAGCGCAACGTCGTGGAGATCGGCGGACGGCGCTTCGGCGTGACGATCTGCGAGGACGCCTGGAACGACGCGGCCTTCTTCGCGCAGCGCATCTACTCGCTCGATCCGGTCGCGAGGCTCGCGGCGGCGGGCGTCGACGCGATCGTGAACCTCTCGGCGAGTCCGTGGAATCGCCGGGAGCGCGAGGGCAAGGAGCGCTTCCGACACCGCATGCTGCTCGCCGCGGCGCGACGCCATGGGCTGCCGGTCCTGTTCTGCAATCAGACCGGTGGCAATGTCGGCTTCCAGTTCGACGGGGGCTCGATGGCCCTCGGTCCCGACGGCATCGCGTTCGAGCCGCGCTTCTTCGAGGAAGGCGTCTTCCTCGTCGATCTCGATGCGAGCTGGCCGCTCGAGCTTGCGGGTCGTCCGCTCGTCGAGATGCAGTACCTCGCGCTGCGTCAGGGCATCGCGGCCTACTGTCGCAAGTTCGGCTTCCGCGAGCTCGTCATCGGGCTCTCGGGTGGTATCGACAGCGCCCTCGTCGCGACGCTCGCCGTCGATGCGGTGGGTGCGGCGAACGTCACGGGCCTCGCGATGCCCTCGGCCTTCAGCAGCGAGCACAGCCTCGTCGATGCGCGCGCGCTGGCCCGCAATCTCGGCATCCGCCTGCTGGAGATCCCGATCCACGGCCCCGTCGCCGCGTTCGCGGACGCGCTCGCGAAGACCTTCGAGGGCACGTCGCCCGGGGTCGCCGAGGAGAACCTGCAGGCGCGTACCCGCGGCACGCTGCTCATGGCGTACGCGAACAAGTTCGGCGCGCTGCTGCTGACGACCGGCAACAAGAGCGAGTGCGCGGTCGGCTATTGCACGCTCTACGGCGACATGAACGGCGCGCTCGCGCCGATCGCCGACCTCTGGAAGACCGAGGTCTGGGAGATGGCGCGCTGGATCAACCGCGACGGCGAGCGCATCCCCGTCGCCTCGATCGAGAAGCCGCCCTCGGCCGAGCTCCGGCCGGGCCAGCTCGACACCGACAGCCTGCCGCCGTACCCCGTCCTCGACCCGGTGCTGCGCATGCTCGTGGAGGAGGAGCGCCCCGTGGGTGAGGTCTCCGCCGCGCTCGGCATGCCCGTCGACGAGGTCGATGCCCTGTTCCGCAAGGTGCAGCTCGCCGAGTTCAAGCGCTTCCAGTACGCGCCGACGCTGCGCATCTCGGAGCGCTGCTGGGATGGCCGTCGCGTGCCGGTGAGCCATCGCTTCCTCACCGAGCGCTGAGAGCCCGAGAGAGAATCCATGGTACGGGCTCTCAGATGCTTGCTGGTGGCCGCATCCGCGGCCACGCAGAGGTCGAGAGACGGATCGTCTCTCAACCTCTGAGCGCGTGCGCAGGATCGCGCGCGTCCACCGTGGCGGTGGACGATTGCGGATTCGACACGTTCGCCGTGCGCCCCCGCCCGCCCGCGCATGCCGCGCGGGTCGAGATCCGAGAGAAGCACAGCTCATGAAGACCCAATCCCTGTTCCTCGTCGCCGCCCTGATCGCTCCGCTCGCCGCGCAGTCCGGACCGGGCGCCTCGACCTCGACCGACTACGGGGTGCTCGCCGGCGACGGCGCGAGCACGACCCTCGACAGCGAAGCGGTGAACACCGCGATCGGCCGCGGCCTCTCGGTCCGCGCGGCGATCGGCGCGGCCAACACCCGTCCGGGTGCCGTCGCCGGCACGCTCGTCGCGCCGGCCGGCGTCGGTCGCCCCGGCATGCCGGGCGCAGGTCGTGGCCTCCGCGTGCAGGAGCACGGCGCGATCGAGACGACGGATCCCAATGCCACGCTCTCCTGCGGGACCTCGGCGAGCGCACCGGGCGCCGCGACGCCGACGCAGGGCGCGCACAGCGTCGCGATGCACTTCGCGGTCGCGGCGAACACCGGCGGCAACGTGCTGATCGCCTGGGAAGCGCGCGAGTCGACCGGGGCGAGCATCGCGGGAAGCGTCGACGTCGACGGCGACGGCACCGCGGACTGGACCGGAACCGGCGCGGCGAACGATCGGCAGTCCGTGCCGGTGACCGCCGGCGCGCAGGGCATCACGATCACGATCACGACGAACGGTTCGGCCTCGGTGACGGGTGCCGGTCGCGCTGCCTACCAGGCCGCGCTCTCGGTCGTCTTCGTGCCGTCGCCCGCCGGCCTGAGCTGCACGTGGACGAGCTTCGGCCCGCAGTGCGTCGGCTCGCTCGCAGGTGCCGATGCGGCGCACCCGCGCGGCATCGCCCTCACCCTCGACGTGCGCGGTGCGACGCCGAGCACGCACGGCTTCCTCGTCGTCGGCACGCAGGCGGCGAGCCCGTCGCCGCTGCCGGGCAACCTCTGCAACCTGCTCGTCGATCGGCAGCGCAGCCACTTCGCCGGCGGCTTCCGCACCGATGCGAACGGCGATGCGACGCTGCAGCTCGTCGTCCCGGCGCGGGCGTTCACGATCGACATGCAGGCGTTGAGCTTCGACCGCGCGCAGCAGGCGATCGGTTCGACCAACGGGTTGAACCTCGTCTGCCGCTGACGGTCGCGGGTCCTCACGCGCGCAGCAGACGGCGCAGCGCCGGCTCGAGCTCGCGGTCCGCGAAGCGGAAGCCGGCCTGCTCGAGCCGCTCCGGCACGACGCGCTGACTCGTGAGCAGCAGCGCGTCCGCCATCTCGCCGAGCGCGAGCCGCAGCGCGAAGGCCGGTGCCGGCAGCCAGACCGGTCGCCGCAGCACGCGGCCGATCGTGTGCGCGAACTCCGCGTTGCGGCAGGGGGTCGGCGACACGGCGTTGCACACGCCGCGCAGCGCGTCGTCGACCAGCGCGCGCTCGATGACGGCGACGAGGTCGTCGAGGGTGATCCAGCTCATCCACTGGCGACCCGAGCCCGTGCGTCCACCGGCGAAACAGCGGAACGGCAACACGAGCTTGCCGAGCGCGCCGCCCTCCCGCGCGAGCACGACGCCGATGCGGAGCAGCACGCGCCGCACGCCGAGGCCGTCGAGCGTCGCGCTCGCGGCTTCCCACTCCGCGCTCAGCTCGGCGAGGAAGCCGCGCCCCGGCTCGCTCTGCTCGGTGAGCGTCTCGTCGAGGCGGTCGCCATAGATGCCGATCGCCGAGGCGCCGACGAAGACCTTCGGCGGGCGTGCGAGACGCGCGAGGCCGTTCGCGAGCAGGAGCGTGCCTGCGACCCGGCTCGAGCGGAGGCGTTCCTTGCGCGCCGCGGTCCATCGCCCCGCGGCGATGTTCTCGCCGGCGAGGTGCACGACGGCGTCCGCACCTTCGCATCCGGGGTGATCGAAGCGTCCGCTGTCGGGGTCCCAGAGCACACCGCGGCCGGGTCCGGAGTCATGGCGGACGAGCGCCACGACGTCGTGGCCGGTCGCGCGCAGCCGCGCGACGAGGGCGCGGCCGACCAGTCCCGACGATCCCGAGACGAGGATCCTCATCGCAGCGCGAGTCCGTCGAGGCGCGCGAGATGGAAGACCGGGTGCGCCCCGGCTTCGCCTTCGCGGGCGATGCGCGTCTGGTCGGCGAAGAACTCCCAGGTCGCGAGGCCGTCCTCGCTCTCGGGTTCGAGGAGCTGCGCGGCGAGGCGCGCCAGAGCCTGGCGGCTCGGCACGATGACCGTGCCGGTGGGCAGCGTGCGCGAGGCGTCGTGCCAGTCGCCGCGCAGCTTCAGCGTGCGGTGACCCTGGAACGGGCGCGCGGCGCGATCGCCGGAGCTCGGCACGAAGGCGCGCAGTTCGCCGGTCCACGGCTCCGCGAGCTCGCGGAACTCGATGCCGTGAGCCCGCAGGTTCGCGACGACGGCGGCACTCGGCGACTCGATCGCCCAGCCGCCGGCCGGCAGCGGACGCGAGGCACGCGAGACGAAGCGCGTGCGGATCGTCATCGCGCGTCGCTCGAACTCGGTCCTGCGGACGAGGCGCGTGCTGCCGCCCTCGCCCGGGACCTGGTCCCAGGTGCCCATGAGGACCTCGCCCGGCTCGCCCTCGGCGAGCACGGTGTCCCAGCGGAAACCCGGCTCGATCCGGCCCTCGAGGCCGCGGCGGTCCGCTGCGGCGCAGAGCGCGATCAGCTCGGGACGATCGGCGACGAGCGTGTGGAGGGTCTCGAGCACGAAGGCGCGCGTGCTGCGCACGCGCACCTCGAAGGGGTCGTACGCGTAGGCCTCGGAGAGCACGCCGATCCGATTGCGCAGGCCGATGTAGTTCGTCAGGTAGCGCGGCGTGTGGTCGAACGAGGCCCAGGCCGGCGTCCCGCGGCCCTCGAGGTTGCCGTAGTCGAACGAGCGGAAACCGTGACGCTCGAGCAGTCGGGCGCGCGCCGCGGGGATCAGCTCCTGGCGTGCGTAGTGATCGAGCGCCTCGTCGACGTTCGTGCACATCGACGTCGCATACGTGACGTGATAGCCGTGCGGCGAGCCGTTGGTCGTGTGGAGGTCGAACACGACGTGCGGATCGAAATCGCGGAGCAGCGAGAGCAGGGCCCGGAACTCCGCGGACTCGGCCTTCACGCAGTCGCGGTTCAGATCGAGGCCGCGCTCGTTCTCGCGGCGTCCCATGCCCGCGACCGGACCGTTCTGCCCCGAGCGGTTCTTCGGATCGACGGCCTCGTTGCCGTCGACGTTGTAGTTGGGCACGAAGCGCAGCTCGCACGCCGGCGTGATGTCCGCGTGCTCGCCGTAGGCGATCTCACGCAGCAGGATCTGCACGGCCTCCTTCCCGCACACCTCGCCGGCGTGGATGTTCGCGACGACCAGCACGCGGAGCAGCGGGTCCGCATCGGTGGCCTCCCGCGACGGCGGCACGCGCACGACGACGAGGTCGCGGCCGGCCTCGCTCTTCCCGAAGCTGCCGAACTCGAGCCGGCCCGGCGGGGCGCTCTCGGCGAGTGCCGCGAAGAACGCGTCGAGGTCGGCCGCGGTGGCGGTCGCCACGAAGCCGCTGCGTTCGGCGACGGTGACGGGCCGGGGTGGCGTCGCCTCGCGGCGCTGCGCGCGGACGGGGTGTGCGACGAGGAGCGCGGCGAGAAGGGCGAGGGCGAGGACCGCACGCATGCGTGCGGATGATCGGGCGTGGCCCTCGCGGTTGCGAGCGTGCCCGAGCCGTCGCGCGAGGATCCTCAGCGCAGGTCGAGCCACACGAGGCGGTGGTCGGAGACCCGCACGAGTTCCGCATCGGGTTGGTCGGGAGCGGGCCAGAACACGCCGCCGTCGACGGTCCGCAGGGTGCGACCGGGCAGGACGTAGTCGCTGCGCAGGTTGCCCGGGCCCTTCGTGTCGTCGAAGTCGGCGGTGTCGGCGTCGGGCGAGGAGAGATGGAGCGCGTTCTTGCCGCCGTCGATGCGCGCCGCCTCGATGCCGCCGACGCTGCGGGGGATGAAGCTCGCGTCGATCCGCGGGTGCGCGAGCAGCGCGCGCACCGGAGAGCCGAACGAGTCCCCGTCGTTGGGATCGCAATTGAGATCGCCACAGAGGACGAACATCGCGCCCGGTGGCAGTCCACCCGCCACGCCGGCGTCGTCGACGAGCCACGGTGCGTCGGTCGCGGTGAGGAACTCCGACCAGAAGCGCAGCTCGTCGTGGTTGCGGCGGCCGTTGCGGTCCTCGTCGCCGTCGAACACGGGCGGCGTGGGATGGCTGACGAGCAGGTGGAGCGTGCGGCCGTCGGGGAGATGCACGGGCACGTCGACGTGGTTCTTCGACGAGAGCCGCAGTGCCGCCTGGGCCTCGGTCGAGAAGAAGTCCGGCGGGATCGCATGGCCCGGCATCGCCGACCAGGGCAGGTGCCGGAAGCTGCGGATCGACGCGGTCTCGATGGGGTGCCGCGAGAGGATCGCGAAGCCGTACTGCCCGGGATGGTGGCCGAAGCCGAAGGCGTCGCCCGGGCCCCCGCGTCTGCCGTCGCCATCGAGGTCGAAGTCGGAGCTCTCGCCCGTGTTCGTCGGGGCGGACCAGCGGTGTGGGTACTCGATCGGAGTCCCGCCGTGCTGCGGCTTCGCGAGGTAGCGCGAACGGAAGAGGTCGAGCGCGACGTCGGCAGGATCGAAGTCGAACTCCTGCAGCACGAGGATGTCGGGGCGCACGCGTTGGACGATCGCGGCGACGGCCGAGGCGTGGGCGCTGCCCGCCGCGAGCTCGTTCACGAGTTGGGTCGCGCCGTCCCGGCTCAGCGAGGCGTTGAAGGTCGCCACGCGGATCGCCGGTGCGGCGAACGCGGCGTGCTCTCGCGGCGTCCGGCAGGCGCCGGCGAGCAGGGCGATGGCGAGCAGGGCGATGGCGAGCAGGGCGACGGTGAGCAGGGAAGGCAGGGCGAGCGAAGGGCGTCGGGTCGCGTGGCGAGGACGGGCGGAGTCGGGCATGGCCGGTTCAGGAGCTCTCGTCGAGTTCGCGCAGGGCGCGCTCGAGGTTGCGCTTCGCGCGGGACTCGAGGCGCGCACCCCAGCTCGTCGTGTAGATGCGTTCGCGTGCGAGCATCGCCTCGAGGAAGCGTCTGCGGCTCGCGTGGAACGTCTCGTCGTCGAGGTGCAGGTACTCGACGCGGATGTGGAGCGCGTTGCGCTGGAAGATCTCCCAGGTCTCGGAGAGGGGCTCGAGGTCGAGATCGACGACGCCGCGCGACTCGTCGATGCTCGGCACGTGTCGCTTGGTGTCGAGAACGATGCGCTCGACGAGCGCGACGCTCCGCTCCGGCCAGCCGAGCGCGGCGAGTTGCGCGCGGGCGAGGGCGGCGCTGCGCTCCTCGTTGTCCTGGCGATGCTGGTCGTAGATCGCATCGTGGAACCAGATCGCCGCGATCTGTTCGTCGGTCAGCGCGTGCTGGCGGCCGAGCCAGAGCATGTGCGCCGGATGCTCGAGGCCGTGGTAGCGGCGGTGCGGCTCGCAGTAGCGGCGCGTCAGGTCGAGGAGCGGCAGGAGTGCGGGCATCGTTGCGAAGGGCGGCCACTCTGCGCCGCGCACCGGCGCGCCGCAAGCGCGGCGCGGGCGCGGTCCATCACGGCGCGGGCAACAGCGCGCAGGCCGCCGCCGCGAGTGCGCGCACTCCGGCGCGCAGGCTGGGCTCGACGTCCGGCCAATACTCCGCGGAGTGGAGTGCGGGGACCGGCACCCCGCGCGCGGCGTGGTCGTCGAGACGGGCCTGCGCGGTCGTGCCGAGGCGGAACATGTGGATGGGCACGCCCGCGAGGCGCAGGCGGCCGAAGTCCTCCGCGACCATCGCGGGGTCGATCGCCACGACGGCCGCCTCACCGAGTTCACCGCGGAATGCGGCGACGCATCGCGCCGTGAGCGCGGCGTCGTTCACGAGCGCCGGGGTGAACTCCGAGAACGCGAGCTCCGGGTCGGGGGCGCCCGAGCTCGCCGCCGCGGCCTTCGCCTTGCGCTCGATCGCCGCCTTCACCAACGCGTGGACCGCCTCGTCGTAGCTGCGGATCGTGAGCTGCAGCCGACACTCCGCATCGATGATGTTGTGTTTGCTGCCGCCGTTGATCGCGCCCACCGTGACGACCGCGGGGGAGGTCGGCGGGACCTCGCGTGCGACGATCGTCTGGAGGTCCAGCACGAAGCGGCACGCGATCGGGATCGGGTCGATCGTGAGGTGGGGCGCTGCACCGTGCCCGCCGCGGCCGCGGATGAGCACGTCGACGCTCTCGACGTTCGCCATCGCCGGTCCCGCGCACCAGCCGATCGTCCCGGCGGGGAGATCGGCGCTCACGTGCAGCGCGATCGCGTGGTCGGGCTTCGGGAAGCGCGTCAGGAGACCGTCTTCGAGCATCGCCTTCGCGCCGCCCGCGCGCTCCTCCGCCGGCTGGCCGATGCAGACCAGGGTGCCGCGCCAGCGATCGCGGTGGGCGCCGAGCCAGGTCGCCGCGGCGGCGACGGTGCTCATGTGGAGGTCGTGACCACAGGCGTGCATGACGCCGCCGACGCGGCCGTCCTCCCCCTCGACCCGCAGCTTGGACATGTACTCGAGGCCGGTGCGTTCGCCGATCGGCAGCGCGTCCATGTCGCAGCGCACGAGCAGGGTCGGACCCGCGCCGTTCTCGAGCACGCCGACCACGCCGAGTCCGCCGACGTTGCGCGTCACGGTGAGGCCCGCGGCGGCGAAGGCCTCCGCGACCTTGCCGGCGGTGCGCGTCTCGCGGAACGAGAGCTCCGGGTGGCGATGCAGGTCGCGGTAGAACTCGAGCCACTGCGGCATCGCGGCGTCGATCCAATCGGATCCGACCTGCGCGCGAAGGGGGGCGATCCAGAGCGCCTGGGCGAGGATCGCGGCGAGAGCGATGCGGGACGACATCTCCGCACGATACGTGCGGGGCGCCTCGGCGGCTCTCGCGAGGATTCGCGAGCGAGGTCCTGCGCGCGACCGATGCGCGCGCAGGACGCGGCGCTCACTGGCGCCAGTAGGTCGCGAGCTGCGCGACGCCCGGCATGTCGATCGTCGTCACCTTGATGCGGGCGACGATGTCGAACACGTCGATCTTGCCGCTGTCGCTCAGGGCGACGAAGAGATACGAGGGCCGGATCGGCACGCCGCCGTTCACCAACGCACCCTTCGAGGAGTGCCCGAGGATCGAGGTGCCCGACAGCCCGGAATAGAGCGAGATCTGATTCACGCCCACGCCGGTGTTGAACATCTCGTCGACCGCGACGTCGGAGATCGAGTTGCCCGAGAAGCGGTCGTTGACCGGCACCGACGGATCCGAGCCGCCGAAGGTCGAGGTGACCGTCCACTCCTTCTGGCGGAAGGTCGGCGGGAGCTGGATGCCCGTGCCGGTCTGCTGCTGGATCGGGAGCTGACCGGTCGGGGAGGCCGTGAGCTCGCAGCGCGAGACCACCGCGGTGCCATTCGCATCGCTGTGGCTGACCCACATGCCGGCGATCAGCGAGGTGTAGTCGAACGTGATGGCGCGGGCGCGCGCGAAGACCGGCCCGGCGAGGCCGATCATGTCGTTGAAGCCGATGCCGTTCGTGCCGTCGGGTCCGGACTCGAACACGGCGATCGTGCCGTTCGCGTTCAGCACGTAGGCGTAGTAGACGCCGCTCTGGTTGCCGGTCGCGACGTAGCGCGGCGTCACCGCGAGATCGATCGGGGTGATGATGTTGCCCGTCGCGATCTTCTGCAGCGTGAAGTCGATGCCCGAGACGATCGCGAGCGAGCTCGCGATGGAGCAGACCACGCAGACGGCCTCGCCGTCCGGCTGCCAGACGATCTCGGACGGACCCGGGTCGACGCGCGTCTCCGACACGACCTGGTGGAAGGTCGGGCTGCGCGGGTCGGTGTCGACGAACGAGACCGACGACGACGAGAAGTTCGAGACCGCCATCAGGCTCAGCGAGGGCGAGAACGCGAGCTGGTACGGATCCGGCAGGCGGATCGTGTCCAGGATCGTCATGCGGTTGCTGTTCAGCACGACCACGCGACGGTTCTCACGATCGAGCACGTACAGGAAGTGCCCGAGCTGCTGCCGCGCGAAGTACGGCTGGAACGAGGGCGGGGGCGGCGGGGAGGGCGGCGGTGGCGCGGGACCCACGAAGCCGGTGACCGCGCGGATGCGGAAGTCGGGCCGGTTGCCGGGGTTCAGCAGGTTGGTACCGCCGGCGAAGGTCGGCTCCTCGGCGAAGATCGCGCGCGAGGGGTTCGGCGGCGGGAAGACGAGCCGCGGCGGATTCGGGTGCGGGCTGACCGCGATGCCGTTGCCCGGCATCACGACCTGGGTGGTCGGGTTGACCTGGTTGGCACCGCTCGCGTTGACGTTGATGTTCGAGTTGTTGTAGACGAGGTCGAGCGGGCAACCGATCTGGATGTCCTGCACGCCGCTGACCTGCGGTGGCTTGAGCAGGAGCGTGTTGCCGCGCGTGTCCTCGACGAGGGTGAGCGGGCCATTGCTGCCCGCGTCGAGCGGACCGCTGCCCGGCTGCAGCGGCGGCGAGATGCCCGGCTGGCCGATGTTCGGATTGAAGCGCGCGAACCAGGTCGTGCGCGGGTCCTTGGTCGGGTTGCCGTTCGCATCGGGCTCGAGGCCGTTGGTGCCCTGGCCGTAGCCGTTGAGGTCCACCATCGCGAGTCCGGGCTGCGCACCGCCCACGGCGACGTAGACCGCATCGGGTGAGACCGGCGCATTCACGATCCCGGGCCCGGCTCCCGTGCGGAAGCTCGTCTGCACGTCGTGACCGAGCGTGCCGGCATCCTTGATCCCGCGGATGCTGCCCGACTGGACCTGCACCTGGACCGTCTCCGCCGACGGCATGTTGTACGCCGGCCGGATGCGGTAGTTGCAGAGGTCCGCGAAGCTGACCGGATCCGCGTAGTAGAGGATCGTGTAGCTCGACGCCGCGACCGTGACGTTCAGCGCGATGCCACCCGAGGGCGGCGTCAGGTTCGTGCGGGTGAAGTAGGTGCCGACGTCGAGCGGCTGCACCGGCTTGTTGAACGCGATCGCGATGTCGGCCAGCGGATCGACACCGCTCTGGTTGTTGCCCGGCGAGATCGCGATCGTGCGGTTGCCCGACCAGCCGATGACGTCTGCCGCGGTGGGATCGAGGCCCACGGTGGTCGCCGTGCAGACCTCGTACTCCAGCAGGCCGTCCTTGGCGTCGCGCACCGAGTTCGACACGCGGATCTGGATGACGTGATCGACCGAGAGGGGGTCGAAGGTCTCGAGCGTCGTCAGGTCGTTGTCGGTGTCCGCGACGAACACGAAGGCGCCCGGTGCCACGAGGTCGACGTCGCCCGTGAAGCCGCGGGGGAAGCCCTCGGCGCGCGGGTCCGCGATGACGACCTGGCCGTTGTCGGCCTTCACCGCCTCGACGAGATCGAGCGTGCCGACGCCGTAGTAGGCCTTGCCGCCGACGAAGCCGCGCCCGCGCAGGATGACCGACTCCTCGGTCTCCTTGTCGTAGGCGAGGATCGAGATCGCCGTCGTGAGCCCCGACGAGGTCGAACCGGCCGCCGGGTCGGGCGAGAGGATCGACTCCGGCATCAGCGTGTGGCTGAAGCGGAAGAGGAGGAAGTTGTTGCCGGGGTTGCCGTTGGGGAGCAGCGGCGTGTCGGGCAGCACCGCGACGGGCAGCACGCCGTTGTTCTGGTTCGAGTTCGCTTGCAGGGTCGCGTCGGACTCGATGTTGAGGATCTCGGTGGTCGCGTTGCCGGCACCATCGACCGCACGGATGCGGTACGGGTAGACCTGGCCCTGACCAGTCGTGATCTGTTCGAGAATGAACCTGCCGCGGAACCCCGGTTCCTTCGAACCTCCGCCGCAAGCGGCGAGGGCCAGGAGGGCGGTGGCGGTCAGCGTCGAGATGCCTGTTGGACGCATGGCGCGAGGATGTAAGGGCGTCGGAGCTACGGTGCCAAGCATGGACCGCGTGCCGATAGCCACGCCGGCTCCGAGCGCAACCTGCTGGCGAGCCGGAAGCTTGCCCGGGTGCGCTGGGAGGGCGGGAGTGGCGGGATTGGCAAACGGACGATGCGCGAAGCGACGAAAGCGCCGCCGAACCGGAGAGAGCAGGACTCCGCCGGAGACCGGGGAGCGGCAGACTGGGGCAGAGGGACGAACGGTCGCCGATCGGCGATGCCGTTCGGCGGGGAGGCACGCGGTTCGGGGACGCCGTGAGGGGGGCGGCAAGGATAGCCTGCCCACCGATGAAAGACGTGCTCCGTCTTCGCTCGTCCCGCGCCACGCCGATCCTCGCCGGCAACCTCCTCCGCTCCCTCACCGAGCTCATCGACGCGGTGCCCGGCGGCATCAATCTCGGGCAGGGGGTCTGCGACCTGGACCCGCCGACCCCGCTGGTGGCGGGTGCGGTCGCCGCGCTGCAGGGGGGCGATCGCCAGGTCTACACCCCCTTCGCCGGGCTCCCCGGCCTGAGGGCCGCGATCGCGCAGAAGCTTCGGCGGGACAACGGGTTGGAGATCGAGGCCGACGGCGTCGTCGTCTGCCCGGGCGCCTCCGGCGGGCTCTTCGCCACCCTGCTCGCGCTCTTCGATCCGGGCGACCGCATCCTGCTCTTCGAGCCCTTCTACTCGTACCACCGCACGCAGCTCCTGCTCGCCGGTCTCGTGCCCGTGCCGGTGCCGCTCAGCGGGCCGGACTTCGCGTTCGACGAGGCGGCGTTCGCGCGGGCGCTCGCTCAGAAGGCCCGCGGCCTGATCCTCAACACCCCGGCCAACCCGAGCGGCAAGGTCTTCTCGGCCGACGAACTCGCGGCGATCGCGCGACGGCTCGAGGGCACCGAGCTCGTGGTCCTGACCGACGAGGTCTACGAGTACCTCGTCTACGACGGTCGCCGCCACGTCGCGCCGGCGACGGTCGAAGGCCTCGCCGAACGCGCGGTCACGATCAGCAGCTTCAGCAAGACCTACTCGATCACCGGCTGGCGGATCGGCTACGTCGCGGGGCCGAAGGATCTCGTCGACGCGGTCGGAAGGGTCGCCGACCAGGCCTGGGTCTGCAGCTCGCGGCCGGCGCAGCGCGGCGTCGAACGGGCGCTGCACGAGCTGCCGGCTTCGTTCTACACCGATCTGCGCGTGGGCTACGAGGCGCGGCGCGACCGCTTCTGTGCCGCGCTCGCCGACGCGGGCTTCCGGTTCCAGCGGCCGGAGGGCGCGTACTACGTGCTCGCCGACTACCGCGCGGTGCTCGGGGATCTCGAGCCGCACCCCGCGGCGCTCGAGCTCATCTCCCGCGTGCGCATCAACGCGGTGCCCGGGCACGTCTTCCATGCGGAACCCGCGGGCGTCCGCACGCTGCGATTCCACTTCGCGGTCGGCGATGCGGTGCTCGACGAGGCCTGCGCGCGGCTGCGGACGCTCGCGCGCTGATGCGGCCCTGCCGCGTGTTCTTCAGCGGCCGCCGGACGGACCTGCCGCGGACTCGAGGGCCTTCACGCGCTGGCGCAGGCTGTCGAGTGCTTCGCGTGCATCGCTCCGCTCGCGCTGGTCGTCAGCGTGTCGCGCCATCTCGATCGCGGCCGCCACGGCACAGCGTGGGCCGCGGAGGACGAGGGTGTGGTCGTCCATCGCGCCGATCGTGAGGGAGACCGGTCCGGGGACGGAGACGAACGGCCGCAGCTGCTGGGCGACCTGCACGGTGGAGCTGTGACTCATGCTCAGCGCGGTGACGACGACGTCGGCGCGGTCGCGCTCTGCGAGCACGAGCTCGGGTTCGACCCAGGCGGCGCGCATCTCGATCTCGCCGCGGCGCGGGCCGTTCATCGCGATGATCTCGGCGACGCCGTGCTTCGGTGCGAGGGGCACGAGCTGCAGCGAGCGCGCGTAGAGCAGACTCTGCAGCATCGGCTCGAGATCGTCGTGCTCGACGGTCATCGGCGACTGAAGGCGCACGGCCATCTGGGGACCCGCGACCTCGTTGTCCACATAGAGGTAGTTGCGGCCGAGTGCGACGGCGACGCGATCGATCACGGTTCCGAGCTCGTGGGTCCCGGGCTCGAACACATGCTGGCGCACGGGAGCAGGGGCGCGGGTCGGCGCAGGGGCCGGGGTCGCGGTCGGGGCAGGGGCGGGGGCGGCGAGCAAGGTCAGGACCAGGCTCGGGAAGCACAACGCAGCAGGCATGGACATCGGCGTTCCTCACAGCGCGTCGGCGAAGCGCCGACGCATGCAGGGTGGGACGCGCCCGCGCCGCGGTTCCTTCCCACGGCGCGTGCCGATCGGGATCAGGCGAGGACCAGCAGCAGATCACGCGCCTGCACCGGGCGGCCGGGAGCGGCGACCAGCTCCGCGATCTTCCCGGTGCGCGGTGCCCGCACGATCGTCTCCATCTTCATCGCCTCGAGCGTGACGAGCGGGTCGCCTTCCTTCACGTCGTCGCCGCTCTTGACCGCGACCGCGATGACCTTGCCCGGCATCGGTGCGCCGACGTGATCCGCGTTCGCGGGGTCGGCCTTGCGACCGCCCTCGTCGGCCTTGGCGAGCGAACGGTCGACGACCGTCATCGGCCGCGCCTGGCCGTTCAACGTGAAGTAGACGGTGCGTGAGCCGTCCTCCGCGGCTTCGCTCACCGCATCGAGGCGGATCACGAGCGTCTTGCCCTCTTCGAGTTCGACCCAGACCTCGCGGCCGATCTCGAGCCCGTAGAAGTAGCTCGGCGTGTCGAGGATCGACACGTCGCCGAAGCGGTCGCGGAAGCGGAAGAACTCGTCCATCACGCGCGGGTACAGCGCGTGGCTCACGACCTCGTGGGCGGCGAAGGGACGGTTGAAGCGCTTCTGCAGCGTCTCGCCGAGCTTCTCGAGATCGAGCGGTGGGAGTTCGTCGCTCGGGTTGCCACTCAGCACCGGGAGGCCCTTGAGCACGGCCTTGCGCAGGTCCTCGGGGAAGCCGCCCGGTGGGTGGCCGAGGTGGCCCTGGAAGTACTGCACGACGCTGACCGGGAAGTCGAGTCGTGACGCGTTCTCCAGCACGCGCCGCCGCGTGGCCTCGACGGACGCCGCCAGCGAGTCGTGCATCACCAGCAGGTCGTTCTGCACGACGAAGGTCGCGAAGTCGCCGACCATCTTGCTCGAGGGCGTCACCTTCGGGATGTCGCCGACGAGCTGGTTCACGACGGCGAACGCGTGCTTCACGTCGTTCCAGCGCTCGAGGAGACCCAGCGACGCGACCTGCGGGCGCAGGTTCGAGTACTGGCCGCCGGGGATCTCGTGGTAGTAGACCTCCGCGGTGCCGCTCTTGAGACCGCACTCGAAGGGCCCGTAGTACTCGCGGACGGCCTCCCAGTAGTCGGCCAGCGACTGCAGGTCCTTGTTCTTCACGCCGGTGTCGTGCGGGCCGCCGCGCAGGGCCGCGATCAGCGCGTTGAGGCTCGGCTGGCTGGTGAGCCCCGCCATCGGCGCGAGGGCGACGTCGACGATGTGCGTGCCGGTCTCGATCGCCTTGATCAGCGTCGCGATGCCGTTGCCGCTCGTGTCGTGGGTGTGCAGGTGGATCGGCAGCGAGGTCGCGTCGCGCAACGCACCGATCAGCAGCTCGGCGGCGTGCGGCCGCAGCAGACCGGCCATGTCCTTGATGCACAGGATGTGCGCACCCATGTCCTCGATGCGCTTCGCGAGATCGAGGTAGTAGTGCAGCCCGTACTTGCTGCGCGCGGGGTTGTCGACGTCGCCCGTGTAGCAGATCGCGAGCTCCGCGAGCTTGCCCGTCGCGATCACGCGGTTCACCGCGACGCGCATGTTGGCGAGGTCGTTGAGGCTGTCGAAGACGCGGAAGACGTCGACTCCCGCGGCGGCGGCCTCGTCGACGAAGCTCTCGACCACGTTGTTGGGATAGCTCGTGTAGCCGACCGCGTTCGCGCCGCGCAGCAGCATCTGCTGCAGGAGGTTCGGCATCGCGCGCTTGAGCTTCCGCAGACGGTCCCAGGGGTCCTCGTGCAGGAAGCGGTAGGCGACGTCGAAGGTCGCGCCGCCCCAGGTCTCGACGCTGAACAGCCCGGCGGCGAGGTGTGCCGTGGCGGGTGCGATGCGCACGATGTCGCGCGTGCGGACGCGCGTCGCGAGCAGCGACTGATGCGCGTCGCGCATCGTCGTGTCCGTCATCAGCGGCTTGCCGTGGGCCTTCACCCAGCGCACGACGCCCGCCGGTCCTTCCTTCTCGAGGATCTGTGCGACACCGGACGGCGGCGCGCGATCGGGGTCGATGCGCGGCATCGGCGGCTCGACGAACTCGATCGCGGGCCGCATCGGCCGTTCGCCGGGCTTGCGCGGGATCGTCGGATGGCCGTTCACCACGACCTCCGCGAGGTAGCTCAGCAGTCGTGTCGCGCGGTCGCGGTGACGCGTGAGCATGAACAGCTCGGGCGTCTCGTCGATGAAGCGGGTCCACGTGCGCCCGTTGAGGAACGCCTCGTGACGGAGCACGTTCTCGAGGAAGCGCAGGTTGGTCTTCACGCCGCGGATGCGGAACTCCTGCAGTGCGCGCAGTCCCTTCTGTGCGGCCTGTGCGAGCGTCTGGCCGAACGAGGTCACCTTGACGAGCAGCGAGTCGTAGTGCGGCGTGATGTGCGCGCCGGTGTAGCCGCTGCCGCTGTCGAGTCGGATGCCGAGTCCTTCGGCGGAGCGGTACGCGGTGATCGTCCCGGTGTCGGGCAGGAAGCCGTTGGCGGGGTCCTCGGTCGTGACGCGGCACTGGATGGCACAGCCGCGCGGACGCACCTCCGCCTGCGTGTAGATGCCGATCTCCTCCGACGAGAGCGCGTGGCCCTCCTCGACGAGGATCTGCGCCTGCACCAGATCGATGCCGGTGACGACCTCGGTCACGGTGTGCTCCACCTGCAGGCGTGGATTGACCTCGATGAACCAGTACTGGTCCTCGCCGACGAGGAACTCGACCGTGCCGGCGTTGTGGTAGCCGACCTCGCGGGCGATGCGCAGCGCGTCGTCGAGCAGCGCCTGGCGCATGGGGCGCGGCAGGCCGTTCGCCGGCGCGACCTCGATGACCTTCTGATGGCGGCGCTGCACCGAGCAGTCCCGCTCGTAGAGGTGCACGATCTCGCCCGCGAGGTCGCCGAGGACCTGCACCTCGATGTGGCGGACGTGGACGAGGAACTTCTCGAGGAAGACCTGCGGGCTGCCGAACGCGGCCTTCGCCTCCGAGCGCGCGCGTTCGGCGGCCTCCTCGAGCTGCTCCACGCGCTCGACGACGCGCATGCCGCGGCCACCGCCGCCGTGCGCGGCCTTCACGATCACCGGGGCGTGCGCCTGACAGAACACCCGCGCCTGCTGCAGCGCATCCGGCGTGTCGAGGTCGATCGTCAGGCCGGGCACCGTCGGCACACCGACGCGCTCCGCCACCTGCTTCGCGGCCACCTTGTCGCCGAGCGTCTTGATGACGTCCGCGCGCGGCCCGATGAACGCGATGCCGCGCGCGCGACACGCTGCGGCGAACGTCGCGTTCTCCGAGAGGACTCCGTAGCCCGGGTGGATCGCATCGACGCCCGCGCGCTCCGCGACGTCGAGGATCTCGTCGATCGCGAGGTAGGCGTCGACCGGCTTCCGCCCCTTGCCGACGAGATACGCCTCGTCGGCCTTGTAGCGGTGCTGATGGGTCGCGTCCTGTTCGCTGAAGATCGCCACCGTCTTGCGGCCGAGTTCGGTGCACGCGCGGAAGACGCGGATCGCGATCTCGCCGCGGTTCGCGCAGAGGATCTTGTGGAAGCGCTGGATCTCCATGAGTCGGTGTCGCGCGCGGGTTTCCGCTCGGCGGCATGGGGAGTATCGGAGCGTTCGATCACGCGTCTGGAAGCCGCTTCATCAAAGCTTCTTCGGGCTCGTCGCGAGACGGGGGAGAAGGCTGGCTCCCAAGCTGCGCCCGCTGCGTCATGCTGCGGGTAGACTCCCGCGAGTTCCGGATGATCCGACGTCTCCTCCTCCTCGCCGTCACCGTGCTCTCCGGACTCGGTGCCTCGGCGCTCGGTCAGCACCAGCGGCTGAGCACCCTCTTCGCCTCCGACAACGTCGGCACCGACGGCGGGGCCGTCTACTTCGACCTCGCCAACCTGCAGCCGGTCCTGTTGCAGGATCTCGAGCTCAACCTCGACGCGCCGATCGGCACCGCGTTCCAGGTCGCGGTGCACGCGCTGCCGCTGGGGATGAGCCACGTCGGCAACGAGGCCAGCGCCGCCTGGAGCACCATCGCCGTCGACGACGGCGTCGCGCGCTCGCTCGGCGTCGATCGCCCCACTCCGGTGTCGTTGCTCGCGCCGGCGCTGTTGCCGGCGGGCACACGCGGCATCGCCGTCGTCGTGACGGGTGCCGCGCAGCGCTACACGAATGGCAACGGCGTCAACCAGTCGTACAGCGACGCCACGCTCACGCTCACGCTCGGCGCCGCGAGCACCACGCCCTTCCAGTTGCCGCTCTTCGCCCCGCGCGTGTGGAACGGCAGCGTCGGCTACACGCCGGTGACCGGCCTGCACCCGGCGTTCCACGCGTCGCCGCGCACGGGACCCGCGCCGCTCGTCGTGACCTTCACCGATGCGACCACGACCGTGGACCCCGCCGGTCTCGTGAGCATCCTCTGGGACATCGACGGCGACGGCGTGTTCGAGTACTCGGGTCCGACGGCCCAGCACGTCTACCAGACGGGCGGGACCTACACGGTGCGCCACAAGGTCACCGACGCGCTGCACGGCACCCTGACCGATACGCGCAGCGACTACGTGGTCGTCGGCCCGGTCGCGCCGCGCTTCACCTGGAGCGCGAACGGCACCACTCCGACGACGATCCAGTTCGTCGACGCCTCGACGCCGACGCCATCCTCCTGGGCCTGGGACTTCGACGACGACGGCAACGTCGACTCGACCCTCCAGAACCCGGTCTTCGCGTACCCGCGCCCGGGGATCTGGCGTGCGCGACTCACCGTCACGGCGCCCGCGGGCAACTTCTCGACGGTCGACAGCGTGCGCGTCGGCGTGCTGCCGCTCTCCGAGTTCACGAGCAGCTACTCGTTCCCGACCAACGTGCGCGGGTTCTGGTTCACGGCGCCGCGCCGCTTCTCGATCGTCGGTGCACGCGTGCCCAACGAGACGGGGCTCGCGCTGCAGAACCTCGCCATCTACCGCATGGCCGCCGCGCCCTCCGCGGTGCCGGTGATCACGTCGCCGGCCTTCCTGGCGCTCGCGGCGCCGGCCGACCGCGAGGTGCCGCTCACGCTGAGCTTCGAGACCGGCGAGCACGTCGGCGTGCTCGGCGCGATGGGCGACGCGGCGACGATGGTGAACTCGTACGGCTCCGCCCCCTTCAACACGCAGCTCTTCGGCACCTCGCTCGTGCTCTCCCGCCTGCGCGCCGACGTCAACCTCGTGACGAGTGCCGGGATCGCGCCGATCGCCACGGGCGGCGGACCACTCGGCCGCGTCGAACTCGCGGTCACTCCCGCGGCGGCGTTCGCGTACGGCACGGGCACGGCCTCGGGCAGCGGGGCGAGTGCACCGACGCTCGCGCCCGCGCAGTTGCCGATGCTGGGCCAGACCGGCAGCGTGACGCTGACCCAGGGCGACGCGAACACCTTCGGTGCGCTGATGCTCGCGTTCGCGCGGGGCAACCTGCCGACGCCCTTCGGGACGATCCTGCTCGATCCTTCGACGCTCTTCTCGTTCGGCATCGGCGCCGTGGTGCCCGGCCAGAACACCGTGTCGCTGCCGGTCCCGAACCAGCTCTCGTTCCAGGGCGTCGGACCGGTCTGCCTGCAGGTCGTCCTCGCCGTCGCTGGCTCGCCCAACGTGCTGGCGCTCAGCAACGGGGTCGAGTGGCAGCTCGGACTCTGATCAGCGAACGAGATCGAGCCGCGTCGCGGCGCTGATGCCGCTGATGCCGAACGGCGCGAGCGTGATCGTCGCGTGCCACAGCGTGAGTCCGGCGATCTCGACCGGCTGGTTCGGCGGCAGCACGAAGCGCGCGCGGGAGCGACCTTGCGCGTCGAGGACGCCGAGAGTGTTCACGAGGATCGCCGAGTTGGGGCTCTGCAGCGTGAGCCCGAGGTAGGGATCCGGCGCGTTGAGCGGCAGGTGCCAGTGCAACGCGGGGAAACCGGGATTCGTGCCGCTCGACGAACCGAGCACCAGATGGAGGTGACCCGCGCGGAGCGGGCCGCCGTCGATGTCGAGGACCTGCTGACCCCCCGCGAGGACCGAGATCGAGCCCGGGCTCGCGACGAGGGCGGGGTGCGTCGGGGTCGCGGTCTCGAGCCGCACCGAGACGCCGCCCAGGTTGTCCGTGTGCACGCTGTCGCCGATCCAGAAGCTCACCGGGGTCGGGGTCTCGATCGGGAACCAGTGTTCGTGCGAGCTCGCGAAGGCCTCGGTGGCGCTCGCGTACTTCGCGACTCCCGCTCCCGGCAGCACGGTCTGCACCTTCACCTCGGGCATGCCCGGGCACCGGATGGAGTAGCTCCACATCCAGCCCTGCGTGCACGCGCCCGGCCCGGCCGCGCAGCCGGCGTTCACCCCGTTCCACGCATGCCAGGCGTCGTAGCTGCCGCCCTGCGCCACGGCGACCGGGATCGCGCGCCAGAGCCCCGGCTGGAGGGTCACGACCACCGCATGGGCGGGATCGTTGGCCGTCGCCGACACGTGGACGAGCTGCTGGGAGCGCACGGCGACGCCGGTGCCGGCGGCGGCGAGCAGTGCCGCCGCGATCATGAACCTGAACTGCACGAGTCCTCCTCCGTTGCCTGGGCTGCGAGCGGAGCCCTTCGCGTCGGGTAGGATCGGCCGCCCGTCCCGCGGGACTCCAGTCCAGTCGCTGCCTTCGCGAGCATGCCCGCCCCGATCCGTGCCAGGCCCGAGCTCACGCCTTCGAGCGGCGTTCCTCGCCGGGTCTGGGCCCTGCGTCCGGGCACCCTCGGCTCGTCGCTCTGCCTGCACGCGTCGCTGCTCGTCGGGGCCGTGTTCCTGGGCGCGGGGGAGGGGCGCGAGGCGCGGGCCGAGCTGCGCCTGATCGTCCGGCTGGACAGCCCGGCCGCGGAGACCGCGCCGGATGCCGCGCCCGAGCCGCTGCTCCGACCGGAGCCGGTCGACCTGAGTCCCAGCCCGGTCGAGTTCGAGCCCGGGCCCGCCGCGCCCGAGAACGGCGCCTTCGTCGAGCCGAGCGCCGCAGCGCCGCACCTCGAGCCCATGCCGGGGCCGGACTTCACCCTCGTCGACGCACGGGTGCGCATCGTCGTGCGTCCGGTCCGCAGCGAGCCGCCGCGTCCTGAGCCGAGCCCGCCGGCCGCGCTGCCCACCGTGGCTGCGCCCGCGGCGCTGGTCGGCCCGCGACCGCTGGAGGAGGAGAACCTGCCGCCGAGCTACCCCCGCGAATCGCGTCTGCGCGGTGAGGAGGGCAGCGTCGGCCTCGCGCTCTGGATCCGCAGCGACGGGACCGTCGCCGAGGCTCGCGTGGCCAGGAGCTCCGGGCGCGCGCGTCTCGACCGCGCCGCGCTCGCCGCCGCGCGTGGCTGGCGCTTCGCGCCCGCGACGCGCGACGGCACGGCGATCGAGAGCGGCTTCGAGATCGACATCGAGTTCCGGCTCCTCGGTCGCGACTGATCGCTCGAGCCGCGCGCAGGGTCGGGGATCCGGATCGCGTCGTGTGGGCTCGGCGCGAGGTATCCTCCTCCACCCTCCACGTTCCGCGTTCCTCGCCGAGACCTCCGCCGCAGCCCCGAGACGATCGACAGTCGATGCGCAAGGACGTCTCGCTCTGGCTCGATGGCATGCGTGCGACGGCGTCCTTCCTGGTCTTCGTCGCCCACCTGAGCGTGTTCGGCGTGGCCGGCCCCGAGCTCGCGCGCTTCGTGCCCGAGCTCGGCCACGACTCCGTGGTGCTCTTCTTCGTGCTCTCCGGCTTCGTGATCGCCTACACGACCGAGTCGCGGCACGCGAGCCTGCCCGAGTACCTCGTGGCGCGCGGCGCACGGCTCTGGTCGGTGGCGCTGCCCGCGCTCGTCCTCACCTATGGTCTCGCCGCGACGGCGCGACAGCTCGTTCCGGGACTCCAGCTCGAGCACGACTATCAGCTCGCGAAGCTCGCGATCTACTTCCCCTTCCAGCTGGGCTTCCTCGGCGAGCTCTGGACCTTCTCCGAACCGCCCTGCACGAACGTGCCCTGGTGGTCGCTCGGCTACGAGGCCTGGTACTACCTGCTCTTCGCGGCCTATGCCTTCTACCGCGGCGCGCGGCGTTGGCTCCTGCTCGCGCTGGGCTTCGCGGTCGTCGGCTACAAGCTCTGGCTGCTCGCGCCGGCCTGGGCGCTCGGCGCCGTCCTCTGGAAGCTCGGGCCGCGCTGGCCGCTGCCGCGCGGCGTCGCCCGCGCGCTGCTCGCCGCGACCGTGATCGCCTACGCCGCCTACAAGGCCTCGGGTGCCGAGGCCTGGCTCGTCGAACTCGGCAACCGGCCCTTCGGGGGACTCGAGGCCACGCCGCTCGGCAGCGCGCGCAACTGGCTCCACGACTGGGTCGTCGCGATCCTCGCGGGCCTGCACCTGCACGCGCTCGGCCACGCGCAGCTCGCCTTCCCGGCCTGGTCGGTGCGGCCGATCCGCTTCGTCGCGTCCTTCACCTTCAGCCTCTACTGCGCGCACGCGCCGCTGCTGATCTTCGCGCGGCACACGTTGAGCTATGACCGCAACGCGCCGCTGCACGTCGCGGGGGTCGCGCTCGGGGTGCTCGCGATCGTGGTCGTCTTCGGGTTGCTGACCGAGCACCGCAAGGAGCCGTACCGCCGCGCCCTCGAAGCTCTGGCGCGCTTCCTCGAGCGGCGTCTCCCCGTCGGCGGCGTCGTGCGGCGCTGGCTGGCCCCGAACGCGGAACGCGTCGGGTCAGGTTGAGGGCGCGGCATCGCCCCGCAGGACCGCGTCGAGCTCGTCCGGCCGGGCGTTCCAGTCGGGGGCGAGCAGGCGGCGCTTGCCGTCGTGGCTGCGCGGCACGGCGTCACCTTGTTCGAACGCGCGATCCCAGAGCTGGCAGGTCACCTGCTTGTGCCGCTGGTCGAGGCCTTCGCAGTAGTTCGTGAACTTGCAGCGCCGCACCTCGGCGCCGCGGCCGAGCTCGACCTTGAGCCACCAGTCGGGATCGGCGAGCGACTGACGCGCGGCGGCGACGACGTCGCAGAGGCCGTCGCGCAGCGCCGCTTCGGCGAGGTCGAAGCTCGCGATGCCGCCGGCGGCGACGACCGGCGTCGAGAGACCCGCGCCGCGGATCGCCGCGCGGATCGCCGCCGCGAGCGGGAGGTTGCGGCCGAAGGGCCCGCGTTCGTCGCTGCGCACCGTCGGCATGCACTCGTGCCCGGAGGGACCCGTGTACGGATAGGCCGCCTCGCCGATGCGCGGCTGTCGCGCGTCTTCGAAGCGACCGCCCTTGCTGACGCTCACGTAGTCGAGACCGGCCCGCGCGAGAGCGGTGGCGTACTCCGCGGCATCCGCGAGCCGCGAGCCACCGTCGATCACCTCGTCGCCGAGCAGGCGACAGCCGACGCAGAACCCCGCGCCGACGCGAGCGCGCACGGCGGCGAGCACCTCGAGGGGCAGACGCAGACGGCCCTCGGGTGAGCCGCCGTAGCCGTCGTCGCGCTGGTTCGTGCGCGAGAGGAAGGAGGCCATCGTGTAGGCGTGCGCGTAGTGGAGCTCGACGCCGTCGAAGCCGGCCGACCTCGCGCGCTCGGCCGCGTCGGCGAAGAGGCCGGGCAGCACGCGCGGGAGCGCCGCGATGTGCGGCAGGTGCAGGTCGTTGACCTCCTCCCGCGCGCCGAAGCGAAGGTCGCGCAGCTCGCGCGCGCTGAGGACCGTCGCGACCGTGTCGTCGTCCAGCCCGGCGAGCGTCGCGCGCAGCGCGGCGTCGTCCGCGTCCGCGGTCGCGAGACCGCGCGCGACGAGTGCCTCGCGATGGCGGGGCGTGAGGACGAGGAACTCGCGGAACCAACGCGCCGGCTCCGGCCGCCGTCGCACGGCGAGGAAGTCGATGAGCTGCACGAAGAGCCGCGTCCGTCCGCCGCTCGCGTCGCGCACCGTCTCGACGAGTCGGCGCAGGCCGGCGACGAAGCGATCGTGACCGATGCGCAGGAGCGGGCCGCTGCGGACGTCGCGGATGCCCGTCGCCTCGACGACCAGCACCCCCGGCAGGCCGCGCGCGAATCGCCGGTACCAGTCGAGGACCTCTTGCGTGACCTCGCCGTCCTCGCTCGCACGCCACGGCACCATCGCCGGCACCCAGGTGCGCGTGCGCGCCGTGACGGGACCGAGGGCCACCGGCGCGAAGAGCCGCGAGGCGCGCGCGCGTTCGGCCGTCGGCCAGGTCGTCGCGGCGACCTCGTGCCACACCACGCGGCTCGGCTCGCTCATCGACGCGAGGATACGCCCGTCGCCGGCCGCGGCGGAACCGCGTCTCCGGGCGACGTGTCGTTTGGTTCGCCCTCGGCGCCCTGCTTAGATCGGCGGCCATGCGCATCGCCCTCGCCTGCTGCACCGCGATCCTCGCGTCGTTCGGCGCGTGCTCGTCGGCGCCGACGAACACGCCGACGGAGCGGCCGTCCGGCCCCGAGCGCGTCGTGCGCCTGCTCGTCGACGACCGCGTCGAATGCGACGGCCGCACGCTCACGTTCGAGGGTTTCGTCTACGAGCTGCGGCTCGCGTGTCGGGCCGCGGGACGCGATCGCGATCACCTGCCCTGGCTCCGGGTCCTCACCCCGACCCGACAGCGCCCTGGCGACGAGGAGCTCGCGCGCCGCGTGCGCGCGGCCGCGTACGACGCCGGTGTGCAGTACATCGAGTTCGAACAGGAGGGTGCGTGACGCTCGCCCGTCCGGACCTGATCGTCTTCGACGTCGACGGCACGCTGCACGACGCCTTCGCGTGGTGGGCACCCGTCATCCGGCGCGGCCTCGCGCGCTTCGCGGAGCTCACCGGGATGGAGCTCGCCATGCCCGACGACCGGACGGCCTGCGCGGTCGTCGGCATGAAGGACGCCGGCGTCTGGGGACCCTTCCTCCCCGAGGCACAGCGACACCGTTGGCCCGAGCTGCGGGCGGTCGTCTTGCCGATGGAGGTCGAGGAGCTCCACTCCGGCCGCGACTATCTCTTCGCGGGGGTGCGCGAGCTGCTGGTCCACCTGCGTGGCCTGGGCGTGCCGACGGCGCTCGCGAGCAACTGCCGCCAGACCTACATGGACGCCCAGCGCTTCGGCCAGGGCCTCGGCGCGCTCACCGACGAGCAGTACTGCCTCGATTCGAACGGTGGCGTGGACAAGACGGGCATGCTGCGCCTCGCGGTGGCGCGCTTCGCCGCAAGGCGCGGCGTCATGGTGGGGGATCGCGAGCCCGACCTCGAGGCGGCTCGCGCCGCGGGCTTGCCCTTCGTCTGGCGCCGCAACGACCGTTGCGAGCTCGGCGCGGAGTCCGACGCGGTCTGGGACGGTCGGCCCGAGGAACTCTGCCGGCTGCTCGGTCTCCCGGCGCCGCGAAGGGAATAATCTCCCGCCGGTCGCGCAGGCGGGCGCTCGCGAGTCGCAAGGGTCCGCCCGGGCGAGATCGCGCGCCACCCGTCGAGCCGAGCTCCAACGACCCACGGCGATGATCCTGCGAGTTGCGATGGAAGCCTTCTTTCCCCTCATGCTGATCTTCGGCTTCATCATCGCGATCACGCTGATCTCATCGCGATCGAAGGAGCGGCGGGAACGGCTCAGGATCCTCGAAGACCAGCTCCGGGCCGGCAATCTCGACGGGGCGGGCCGGCAGCGGGTCGTCGATGAGCTCACCGGTCGCCAGACACCCGCGGGACCGCCACCTCAGGCGAGTGCGACGCCCCGCCCGTTCAGCGGCTCGGCCCGCTTCGCGTTCGGCATCGGCTGGATGACGATCTTCCTCGGGATCGCATTGCTGATGACGGGCGGCCGTGACGAGGAGGAGGCGGGGATCATCCTCATCCCCCTCGGCTTCGCCCTGGTGACCCTGCCGATCGCGCTGCGCGAACTCGAGAGCGACCGTCGCCAGCGGCGGGCCTAGTTCGCGGCGCGGGGCTAGGATCCCCGGCCTCGCGATGACCGACATCTTCGAAGAAGTCGTACGCCTGCGTCGCGCCGGCATCCCTGCCGCCCTCGCGACGATCGTCGCGACGCGCGGCTCGACTCCCGGTCGCGAGACGATGCGCCTGCTCGTCCTCGAGGACGGGACCTTCCTCGGCACCGTCGGCGGCGGTTGCCTCGAGGCGGAGGTCTACGACACCGCGCGTGAGGTGCTGCGCAGCGAGCAGCCGCGCTCGCTGCAGTTCCGGCTCACGGAACACGACTCGCCGGACTCGGGTCTGCTATGCGGAGGTGAGGTGACGGTCTTCGTCGAGCCGATCACCACGCCGACGCTGTGGATCTTCGGCGGCGGCCACGTGAGCAAGGCGCTGTGCAGCGTCGCGACGATGGCCGGGTTCCGCGTCACGGTCTGCGACGAACGCGAGAGCTACGCGCACGCGGCGCGCTTCCCGGAGGCGGCCGAGACGCTGGCCCAGGAGTACCGCGCCGCCGTGGCGGCGATGCCGCTGCGCGCCAACAGCTACGTCGTGATCGTCACGCGCGGGCACAAGGAGGACGGGGTCGTGCTCGAGGCGCTCGCCGAGCGCTGGCGGCGGGGCGAGCGTGCGAAGTTCCTCGGGATGATCGGATCGAAGACGAAGCGCGCGGTGCTCTTCCGCCACCTGCGGGAGCGGGGCACGGCGGAGGACGCGTTCCTCGCGAGCGTGCGGAGCCCCGTCGGTCTCTGCATCGGGGCCCGCAGCCACGAGGAGATCGCGGTGGCCGTGGTCGGCGAACTCATCGCCGTCCGCCGCACCGGCGTGGATGCCGCCGCGGCCTGGAAGCAGCGGCGCCGCAGCCAGGCCGTCCTGGAGCCCAGCGACGAAGCGCCGGTCGATCTCGACGGCGGGCCGGAGCCGGAGTCGCCACCGGCGGGCGTGGAGCCACGGGCTCGGGGTGGCGTGAGCCCCGGCGCCTGAACCGCCCGAGGAGCGCCTGCGTTGCGGGTCCCCTGGGCCGCTGGCATGATCCCCGGCCCCCTCGAAGTCGGCTCCACCCTCGCCCATGAACATCCGTCCCGTCTTGGCGGCGGCCCTCGCCGTGGCCGCCCTCGCCGCTGCAGCGTCGGCTCAGAAGGACCGCATCCTCCTCGTCGACGGCAAGTCCATCGATGACTGCGCGATCACGAGCTTCGACCTCCGCAAGGTCGAGTACCGCGCGAAGGGCTCGGTGGCGACCGTCGAGTCGGACCTGGTCGCCGACCTGGTCGTCGAGAAGGCCCGTGACGTCTTCCGCCGCGGTCATGCCGCCGCCACCAGCCCGGACGGTCCCGGTCTCTTCCTCGCTGCGGCGCGCGAGCAGAAGGACAAGTTCCTCGCGCAGTTCGGATTCGCCGAGGCCGCGAAGCTCCTGATCGAGCGCGGCGAGTTCGCGGATGCGTTCGGTGCCCTCGAGGAGCTCGCGACCGCGAATCCCGACAGCGGTTTCGTCCCGATGCTCTACCGGGTGAAGGCCGAGTACTACATCTCGCAGGGCAAGGCCAAGGCCGGCGACGCAGCCTCGGTGGCGAAGAAGTACGAAGAGGCGGCCGGCTCGCAGGGCTACCCGCGCGGCTTCCAGATCGAGGCGCGCTACTACGTGCTGATGGCTCAGGCCGTCGCCGGCGCCGTCGATGCCAACAAGCTCCGCCGCGATCTCGAGGTGCTGGCCGGTGAGGCCGCGGCCTACGCGAACATCGCCGATCGTTGCCGCATGACCATCGCGGACAGCCTCCTCGAGGAGAAGAAGCCAGACGAGGCCGAGAAGTTCCTCAAGGAGCTGCTCGCGAAGGCCTACCTCGAGCCGGCCACGCTCGCGTCGGCGATGAACGGCATGGGCAAGGTCCACTTCGCGCGCGGCACGCCCGAGAACAAGGACGCGTACCGTGAGGCACTGCTCTCCTTCCTGCGCGTGGTGATCGAGGCTCCGAAGGCGCAGCCGGGAGTGACCGCCGAGTCCCTCTACCTCGGTGCCCAGGCCGCCGAGAAGTGGGGTGGGCCCGATGCGGCGACCATGTCGCGTCGCCTCAACTACATGTTGAACCGCGACTACCCGGACAACCCGTGGAGCAAGCGCTGAAGGACGCGCGCGGCGAGGGCAAGGCAAGCGCCACGAAGTTCCTCGCCGAGCGTCCGGCCGGCTGGTTGAACCGCATCAGCTTCCGCCTGCTGCATGCGGGTTCCTGGCTCGTCGCGAAGCTCTACTTCCGCCTGCGCGTCGAGAACGCGCCGAAGCTGAGCGGGCCCTTCGTCGTCGTCGCGAACCACTCCTCGTTCCTCGACCCCGTGTTGCTCGCGGTGTCGATGTCGCAACGGGTCTGCTACCTGATGACGGTGCTGCACTTCCGCAGCGCCTTCCTCGGCTGGTTCTATCGCTGGAACCGCGCGATCCCGGTCGAGATGCGCGGGTCGAACCGCGAGCCCTTGCGCGTCGCGCGCACGGTGCTCGAACGCGGTGAGGTGCTCGGGATCTTCCCCGAGGGTGGCCTGAGTCGGGACGGCGAGATGTTGCTCGGCAGTCCTGGCGCCGTCTCCCTCGTGCTGAACAACGACGTGCCGATCGTCGCGGTGCACATCGACGGCGCCTTCGCCGCGTTCCCCGCCGGCGGCTGGCCCAGGCCCCGCAAGGTCACGGTCCGCTTCGCCGATCCGGTGCGCATCGACGAACTCCTCGGCGAGGCAGCGGCGCAGGACCGCCGGCAGCGACTGCGCCTCGCGACGCGCGCGATCATGGATCGCATCGCGACGACCGGGGGCGTGCGATCGCGCGAGAGCTGGCTCGAAGCCCGGGCCCTCGCGATGCATGACTGAAGCGCTCCCGACCTTGGCGTTCCGGAAGCGAAACGTCGCGCGTCGGCGGGCACTCGTCCGGGGCGGGGTTGCACGCGGCACGCACCTTGCCTGCGGCGCCGCCTCGCCCAGCGCCCGGCGCGGCCTATCCTCGCCCTTTCTCCCGAGTCCCGTGCGGTTCGCCGAAGCCCTCGATCCCATGTCCCGAATCCTGCGCTCGTGCGGCGCCCTCGTCGCATTCCTCGTCCCCGCGTGCTCCGGCAAGGAAGGCGCCACGCCCAGGCTCGAGGCGAGCCTCTATGTCGCCCTCGACCAGGAACACAGCGAGGCGCTCGTCGACCTCTTCACGAAGGAGAGCGGCATCGCGGTGAAGGCGCGCTTCGACAACGAAGCGCAGAAGACGGTGGGCCTCGTCAACAACCTCATCGAGGAGTCGAGCCGCCCGATCTGCGACGTGTTCTGGAACAACGAGCTCGCGCACACGGTGAGGCTCGCGCAGAAGGGCCTCCTCGAGCCCTACGTCTCGCCGGCCGCGGCCAGGATCCCCTCGCAATGGCGTGATGCCACCGGACTCTGGGCGGGCTTCGCGGCGCGCGCGCGCGTGATCATCGTCAACACGAAGCGCATGGGCACCGACCCCGCGGGCTGGCCGAAGTCGATCCACGATTTCGCCGACCCGAAGTGGAAGGGGAACTGCGCGATCGCCCGACCTCTGACCGGCACGACGCTGACGCACTTCACCGCGCTCCACGAGGCCATGGGCGCCGAGGCCTTCGGGAACTGGCTCGATGCGCTGAGTGCGAACGAGGTGCGCTGGCTGCAGAGCAACGGCGCCACGATGCGGGAGACGAGCAAGGACGACGGCGACCTGCTCTTCGCGTTGACGGACACCGACGACTACCACGTCGCCCTCCAGAAGGGCCTCAGCGTGGGCTGCGTGTTCCCCGATCAGCAGGAGGGCGGTCTCGGCACGATGCTGATCCCCAACTCGGTCGCGCTCGTGAAAGGTGGTCCGAATCCCGAGGCCGGCCGCAAGCTGATCGACTTCGTGGTGTCTGAGCGGGTCGAGGCCCTGCTCGCCGCGGCCAAGTCGGCGCAGATCCCGCTGCGGGACGGGGTCGTGGGGCCCGCGGCGCCGTCGATCCTCCCGATCGACCGGTTCCGACCGATGGTCTGGGATCCTGCGAAGGTCGCCGCCGCGCTGGAGGCGCGGAGCGCGGAGTTCGCCAGGCGCTTCGGCGGCGGGTGAGGGGCGGGAGCCCGGACGGAGCGCATGCAAACCGCGGCAGGAGCACCGACACGCCTCGCGCGCATCGCCGCGGCCTTGCCCGCCGGCCTCGCCGTCGGCTTCGTCCTGCTCTTCGTGATCGCGCCGCTCGTCGCGATGCTCCGCGAGACGGTCGTCGGACCTGACGGCTTCACGCTCTCGGCCTGGTCCCAGGTGCTCGGTTCCTCGCTCGACCGCGCCCAGCTGCTCCGCTCGATGGAGCTCGGCGCCGCGTCCTGCGCCCTGGCCTTCGTCTTCGGCTTCGGCCACGCCTGGCTGACCGAGCGCACGGACCTGCCGCTCGGTGCCGTGCTCGGACCGCTCGGCATCGCCCCGCTCGTCGTGCCGCCGATCCTCGTCGCGATGGGCTTCGCCGACTTCATCGATGCGTCGGGGTTCTGGGTCTGCGTGTTCCTGCTCGGCACGAGCTACGCGCCCTTCGTCGCCGTCATGACGGCGCGCGGGCTCCGCGGGATCGACGGCCGGGCCTACGAGGCGGCGCTCGTGGCGCGGGGTCGCGGCCCCGCCGAGCGCATGCTGTTCCGCACGATCCGCCCCGAGATCGCCGCGGGGCTGCTCTTCGCGTTCGTCTTCGTCATCAGCGAGCACGGCGTGCCCGAGTTCCTGACCGTGAAGGGCAAGACCTGGCACACCTATGCCGAGGGCGTCTTCGCGCGGTGGACGCGCCGCGCGACGGGCACGACGCACGAGGAGCTCGTCGGTCCGATCGTGACCGCGTTGCCGCTCGTCGTCGTGATCGTGGTGGCCCTGCTCGTGGCGTTGCGGTTGCGTGCGCAGAGCGAGCTCCGCACCGACTTCCGTCCGTTGCCCCAGCGGCGGCTCGGCCGCTGGCGCATCCCGGCACTGCTGCTGCCGTTGACGTACCTCGCGTGCGGCGTCGGCGTGCCGGTCGTGGTGATGCTGCGATGGGCCCTCGGCTCGACGCAGCGGATCGAGCCGATGTCCCTCGACCGGCTCCGGCGCAACTTCCGCGGCGCGATCGATCAGGCCGGCGACGACCTGGCCTACACGATCCTGCTCGCCCTCTGCGCCACGCTGCTCCTGCTCGCGGTCGCCGCACCGCTCGCACGCCTCGCGCGCAACCGGGCGCGCGGGGTGGAGCTCGTCACCATCCTGCCCATCGCCGTGCCCGCCATCCTGCTCGCGATCGGCTTCGTGCACGTGTTCAACAGCCGCGTCGCCGGCGACCTGTACGGGAACCTCGGCTTCGACTTCTACGACTCGATGGGAGTCGTCGTGTGCGCCTACGCCGCGCGCTTCCTCCCCTTCGGCGTGCTCACGCTTGCGACCGCGTTGCGTCGCCAACCGCGCGCGCTCGACGAAGCCACGGCGCTCGCCGGGCGCAGCGGTCTCGCGACGTTCCTCGCGATCCGTCTGCCCCTGCTCCTGCCCGTGATGGGATCCGTGGCGTGTCTCGTCTTCGTCCTCGCGCTGCGCGAGCTCGACGTCGCCGTGGTCCTGCCCGCGGGCAACGGTACCGTCGTTCGCCGCCTCTCCAACATCGTGCACTTCGGCGGCGAGGACCAGGGCGGCGCGCTCGCGCTGATGCTCCTCTTCGTCGCCTGCGCGCTCCCGCTCCTCGCCGTGATCCTCACCGGTCGCAAGCTGCGATCGCTGTCGTGATCGCGATCCCCGGCACCCGGAACCGCCCATGCAGAGCGTCGTCGTCGAAGACCTGTGCCTGAACCGGCCGCGCGGTGGGTTCCGTCTCGGCCCGCTCTCCCTGCATCTCGCGGCGGGGAGTCGCACCGCGCTCGTCGGCGCCTCGGGCTCCGGCAAGACGACCTTGCTCCGCTGCATCGCGGGTCTCGAGTCGCCGCAGACCGGGCGGATCGCGATCGGCGAACGAACGGTGGCGGACGGGGCGCGGCAGCTCGTCGCACCCGCGGCGCGTCGGCTCGGCGTCGTGTTCCAGGACGGTGCGCTCTGGCCCCATCTCGACGCGGTCGCACACCTGCGCTTCGTGAGGCCGGAGCTGACGCGCGCCGCGGCCCTCGAGCAGCTCGCGCGGGTCGGGCTCGCCGATCGCGCCACGCGCAAGCCGGCGCAGCTCTCGGGTGGTGAGGCGCAACGTCTCGCCCTCGCCCGCGCGCTCGCGGCCGACCCCCAGGTCCTCCTCCTCGACGAACCGCTCGGCGCCGTCGACGTGCACCTGCGCGACGGTCTCGCGCTGCTCGTCCGCACGCTCGCGATCGAGAGTTCGCTCACCGTCATCGTCGTGACCCACGACCGCGACGAGGCGCTCGCGATGGCGGAGGACCTCGTCGTGATGGATCAGGGCAGCATCGTCGAGCACGGCCCCGCGGCGGAGCTCGTGCGCCAACCGCGGCGTGCCTTCACCGCCCGCTTCCTGGGGCGTGCGGCCTGTCTGCCGATCCGGCGCGACGAGCGCGGCGAGGCGCGCAGCGCGCTCGGGCCCGTCCCGCTGCCGCGCGACGCCGACGTCGCGGCCTGGTCCCACGTCGTTCTGCCGGGTGATCTCGAACTCGACGAGCCGGCGACGGCGGCTGCCCTCCGCGCGCGCGTCCTCCACGTGCGCTTCGATGCGCTGCGGGGCACGACCGCGGTGCTGGCGATCGACGGCCAGCCCGTGCACGTCGCCTGCGGCGACGCGGTGCGCGCCGGTGATGAACTCCCGCTCCGCGTGCGCGGTGCGCCGCGCATCCTGCCGGCGACCGGCGTGGCCGAGGAACTGCGATGAACCTCCGACTCCGCATCGTGATCGCGATCGTCTTCCTCGCGCTCGTCGCCTGGAGCGCGAGCTGGGTCTTCACCGGTGACGATGCGCCGGCATCCACCGCGGGCAACGCCGCCGCCGACGCACGCTTCCGCTGGACCTCGTCGGAGCAGTGCCGCGACTGCCACCGCGACGTGTGGGACGAGTGGCAGGGCTCGCACCACCAGATCGCCTACCTGAATCCCGAGGTGCGGCGCCTGAGCGACGACTTCCGCAACAAGGAGTGTCAGGCCTGCCACCTGCCCCAGCCGATCGACGTCACGGGCTTCGGGCAACGTGCGCTGCCGCGCCTCACGCGACCCGATCAGGGCGTCGACTGCATCACGTGCCACGTGGGGCGCAACGGCGAGGTCTTCGCGGCGCACACGGTGCCCGACGCGCCGTGCCGCCCGGTGACCGATGCGCGGTTCACCTCGATGAAGCTCTGCGAGAGCTGTCACAACCAGCATCAGACGACGGATCAATGGCGAGCGAGTCCCTTCGCCGCGCGCGGAGTCGATTGCAACGACTGCCACATGCCCGACGTCGATCGCAAGCTCGCCGATGGGCGCGTGCGGGTGGGGCGTGGCCACCGTTATCCCGGCGCGCATGACGAGGCGATGCTGCGCAAGGCCGGCAAGTTCGAAGCCCGCGTCGAGGGCCGCGAATTCGTCGCCGTGCTGCTCAACGACGGCGCGGGGCACAACTTCCCGACGGAGGAGCGTCATCGCGCCGTCGACATCGAGTGGCGCGCGATCGACGCACAGGGTCAGGCCGGCGAATGGACGCGGGCGTTCCGCTTCCGCCAGCCCTACCGCGAGGAACCCGGTGAGAACACGCAGCTGCCCGCCGGCGATCGACGCGAGGTGCGCGTGACCTTGCCCGAGGGCACGGCCAAGGTGGGCGTGCGGCTCTGGTATCGACTGAACCCGTTCGCCGTCGACGGCGATGCCGCCTCGACCTTGCTCGAAGAGCGCGAGGTGATCGTCCCGTGATGCGCACCTGCACCCGCTTGCCCCGGCTCGCCGTCGCCGCGTTCGCGTTGTCCGTCGCCGCCTGCGACCGCAGCGCGACGCACTCGACGCAGGCCTCGCCCGCGTTGCCGCCGCTGCCGCCGCTCGTGTTGCGCGAGGTCCTCGCGCCGATGCGTGCTCTCGCCGCGAACGCGCCGGCGGCGCCCGACGCGCGGCGGGCCGCGATCCTCGCCGAGCTCGTCGACCTCGCGTGGCGCCCGGATGCGGCGGACGCGCGCACGCAGGCGCGCACGCAGCGCTCGTTGCTCGAGGAGGACGGCGTCGACTTCGCGCTCGAGGCGGGTCTCGCGCACGAGTCGCCCGCCGTGCGCTCGCAGTGCGCCTTCCAGCTCGGGGAGCGGGGTCGGGTCGCGGCGATCCCGATCCTGCTCGTCCGCGTACGGCAGGACGAGCGCGATCCCGAGGTCCTCGCGTGGATGATCGACGCGCTCTGCAAGCTCGGTTGCCTCGGCGCACTCGATCGCCTGCCGCCGCTCTTTGCAGCGGAGCCCGGTGCCACGCGTGCCGGGGCCCTCGCGATCGAGATCCAGAAGCGCGTCGGCCGCGATCCCGGCGAGGCTCCGGACTGGGCGGCGCTCAGCGTCGGCATCACCGCTCTGCACGACGTCTGGCGTGCGCAGGGCCGCCTGCCCGGTGCGACCGAGACGGGGATTCCCGCGATCGACACCGTCGAGCCGCTGCTGCGCGCGCGCCTCGCGCAGTGCGCCGTCGATCTCGCCGATGCGAACCTCCGCCCCGTCGACAACGCGCGCTTCGTGTTCTCGCGGATCGGGCGGACGGGGCTCGCGTGGGTCGCCGAGCTGCTTCACGCCGACAACGAGTACGTGCGGCGCTACGGCGTCGAGATCGCGACCGGACTCGGTCGGAGTGCAGCGCCGATCGCGAACGAGCTCGCCGCCTTGCTGGCCGATCCCTTCACCGCGGCGCTCGCGACGCGCGCGTTCGGCGATTCGGGTCACCCGGCGGCGCTGCCGCATCTGCTCGCGCGACTCCGCCACGCCGATCCGGACATGCGCGTCGCCGCGGCCATCGGTCTCGCCGCGTGCGGCGATGCCGTCGCCTTCGCCGCCCTGCGCGCGCGGCTCGACGACCAGGCCGAGTCGA
>JADLHO010000166.1 GCA_020848735.1 Planctomycetota bacterium
AAGCCGCTCGGCAGACCACTCGGGAGCGCGAGCATCTGCTGGGACGTGAGCGGGGCGCCCGCGAGACCCGCGAGCAGGAGGAGGGACGAGGAGCGGGAGAGGGTCGCGAGCATCGGTCGGGCGCGGACGATAGCGCCGCTTGGGACCCGGCGGAGCAGGCGCGATCATCCGTCCCATGCGTCTGCGCTCGTCGACCTGGCTCCCGCTCCTCGCCCTCGCCGCCTGTTCCTCCCCAGCGCCCCCGCTGCCCGACCTCGATCGACTCGATGGCAGCGCGTGGACCGTGATCGCTCTCGACGGCACTCCGTTGCTCGCGCAGATCGAGGCGACGCTGCGTTTCGAAGCGGAGCGCGCGAGCGGCAGCGGCGGCGCCAATCGCTGGTTCTCGAGCTGGAAGCGCGACGGCGCACATCTCGTCTTCGGCCCGATCGGCGCGACGCGCAGCTTCCGCGACGACCCGAAGGGCACGATGGCGCAGGAGCAGCGTTACCTCGCCGCGCTCGCCGCGACCGACGGCGTGCGTCTCGAGGGCCGCGAGCTCGTGCTCCTCGCCGCGGGCGTCGAGCGCGTGCGCCTCGCGCTCGTTGCGCCCGCAGAGTGAGCGCGGCGATCCTCAGGCGAGCAGCTCGTGCACGACCCGGCCGTGCACATCGGTCAGCCGGAAGTCGCGCCCCTGGTAGCGCGTGGTCAGGCGCTCGTGGTCGAGACCCAGCAGCCAGAGGATCGTCGCCTGCAGGTCGTGCACGTGCACCGCGTCGCCGTGCGGTGCGAACTTCGTCGGTCGGATCGGCGTGCCATGGCGGTCGACGACGTCGTAGCCGAACTCGTCGCTCGCCCCGAACACGCTGCCCGCCTTCGTGCCGCCGCCCGCGAGCAGGATCGAGAAGGCATTGCCGTGGTGGTCGCGGCCGTAGGTCTTCGCCTTGGGATCGCCCTGGCAGAACGGCGTGCGCCCGAACTCACCGCCCCAGATCACGAGGGTGTCGTCGAGCAATCCGCGCTGTGCCAGGTCGCGGATCAGGGCCGCCGAGGGCTGGTCGGTGTCCCGGCACTGGATCGCGAGCTGCGTCGGGAGGTTCTGGTGCTGGTCCCAGCCCGCGTGCATGAGCTGCACGAAGCGCACGCCGCGTTCGAGGAGCCGGCGCGCGATCAGGCAGTTCTGCGCGAAGGAGCCGCGGCGGCTCACGTCGTCGCCGTACATGCGCCGCACGTGCTCGGGCTCGGTCTCCAGCGCGAGCGCCTCGGGCACCGAACTCTGCATGCGGAAGGCGAGCTCGTATTGCGCGGTGCGCGCGTCGATCTCGGGATCGCCGACGAGTGCCCGGCGCAATCCGTTCAACGCCGCGAGCTCACGCAGCGAAGCCGCGCGCGAGGCGCGGTCCACTCCGGCCGGATCGCTCAGATAGGGCACGGGATCGCCCTGCCCGTGCAGCTTGGTCCCCTGGAGCTGCGAGGGCAGGAAGCCGCTGCCCCAGTAATGGTCGTAGAGGAGCTGCCCGCAGGAGTTCTCGCGGTCGCGCGAGGTGAGCACGACGAAGGCCGGCAGATCCTCGTTCGCCGAGCCGAGCCCATGGCCCACCCAGGCGCCGAAGCTCGGACGACCGGGCTGCTGCGCACCGGAGAGCAGCAGGGTCACCGCCGGCGCGTGGTTGATCGCCTCGGTGTACATGCTGCGCACGATCAGCAGGCGATCGGCCACCGCGCCGAGATGCGGCAGGAGCGTGCTCATCTCGTGCCCGCAGTCGCCATAGCGCGCGAACGGCCGATGGGCCGGCAGGAGCGGGAAACGCTGCTGGCCCGCGGTCATCGTCGTGAGCCGTTGACCGCGGCGGACGGAGTCCGGGAGATCCGTGCCGGCATCGCGCGCGAGGCGCGGCTTGGGATCGAGCAGATCGACGTGCGAGGGCCCGCCGTTCTGCATGAGCCAGACGACGCGCCGGCAGCGCGGCACGAAGTGCGGGCCGCGCGCGGGGGTCGACGCGCGGTCCTTGGCCTCGAGATGCGCGAGCGCGATGCGACCGAGACCGACGGCGGACGCGCCGAGGAACGCGCGACGGGACAGCTCGCTCATGGCCGGCATTGCACCTCGTCGAGGGAGAGGACGAGCTGCGCGAGCGTCGTCCAGGCGGCGACGCGCACGGCATCCGTCCCGGCCGCGCGCGGCAGCACGCCCAGCGCACAGAGCGCGTCGGCGTCGTCCGGCTGGGTGGCATAACGGGTCGACGCGCGGCCGAGCGCGGCGCGCAGCACCGCGATCTCCCCGGGCTCCGGGGCGCGCGCGGTCGCGAGTCGCCAGAGCCGCACGAGGCGCGCCTCGTCGTCCTCGGCCTCGCGGAGCACGCGCTGGGCGAGACCGCGTGCGGCCTCGACGAAGCCCGGTTCGTTCTGCAGGACGAGCGCATGCAGCGGCGTATTGGTGCGCGACGCCGCCACGACGCAGCTCTGCCGATGCGCGGCGTCGAACTGGGCCGGCGGCTGCACCGTGCGGCGGCGGAAGGAATACAGCGTGCGCCGGTGCAGGCCATCGACGCGCCCGGCCGGGTAATCGAAGACGTCGAAGCTGACGTCGCGCCAGAGACCGGCCGGGTGGTAGGGAAAGACCGGCGGCCCGAAGGCGCGGCGATCCAGCAGCCCGGCGAGCGCGAGCGCCTGGTCGCGGAGCGCGAAGCTCGAGAGGCGCGTGCGCGCGCTGCGCGCGAGCCAGACATTGCGCGGGTCGGCGGCAAAGGCCGCCGGGTCCGCGTGCGCGGATTGGCGATACGTCGCGCTCGTCACGAGCGTGCGCAGGAGACGGCGCTGGTCGAAGCCGCTCTCGACGAGTTCGACGGCCAGCCAGTCGAGCAGCTCGGGATGGCTCGGCCGCGCGCCGCTGCGCCCGAAGTCCTCGGGCGTCGCCACGAGGCCGGCGCCGAACACGGTCTGCCAGAGCCGGTCGGCCATCACGCGGGCGAAGAGCGGGTTCTCTGGGCTCACGAGCCAACGCGCGAGCGCGAGGCGATCGCGCCGCACGCCCGCCGGCAATCCGCCGAGCGCGCGCGGCACGTCGGGTGTGAGCGGCTCACCGCTCTCCTGGTCGTAGGCGCCCCGCACGTGGAGCCGCGTCGGCCGTCGCTCCGCGCGGTCCGCCATCACCATGACGAGCGGAATGCGCTCGTGCAGCGCCGCGAGCAACGCCTCGGCGCCGGGTTCCTTGCGATCCCGCGCGGCGGCCGCGGCCGTCAAGGCGCTGCGCTCGCTCGCCGTCGCGAGGTCCACGAAGGGCGCCTCGATCGCGTATTGGTGCCAGCCGTTGCGCCGTCGCACGTCGACGCGGCCGTCCTCGTCGACGTCGTCGAAGAAGGCGAAGAACGCGTAGTACTCGCGCTGCGTGATCGGGTCGAGCTTGTGGTCGTGGCACTGCGCGCAGGCCATCGTCAGGCCGAGCAGGCTCGTCGCGACGGTGTTGGCGCGGTCGACGACATAGGTGAAGCGCACCTCCTCGGCGATCGCACCGCCCTCGTCGTTCAGCGGATGGTGGCGCAGGAACGCGGTGGCGATCCGCTGCTCGTCCGTCGCGGCCGGCAGGAGGTCGCCGGCGAGCATCTCGACGACCATCGCGTCCAGGGGACGATTGGCGTGGATGCCCCGGATCAGCCAGTCGCGCCAGGGCCAGGCCTGCCGATCGCCGTCGTGCTGATAGCCGTTGGAATCCGCGTAGCGCGCCGCATCGAGCCAGGGCAGGGCGAAGTGCTCGGCGTGTTCGAGCGACGCGAGCAACTCGTCCGCGAGCGCCTCGAACGCGCGCGGATCGCGATCGGCGAGGAAGGCGTCGAGTCGTTCGAGCGGCAAGGGCAGACCGGTCAGATCCAGCGCGAGACGCCGCGCGAGCGCCGCACGATCCGCCTCGGCGGAGGGCGCGAGTCCCGCCGCGCGCAGGTGCTCGAGCACGAAGGCGTCGATCGGCTGGCGCACCCAGGGCTCGCTGCGCGTCGCCGGCAAAGCGGGACGCCGCGGCGCCACGAAGGCCCAGTGCGGGTCGTCCTGGGCGGGTGGCCGTGCGGCGAGACCCGCGAGCGCGAGCGTCGCGAGAAGCACGGCGACAGAGCGGAGGCGGGCGAGCGGCATCGGCGGCTGTGGACTGTAACCCGGTGCTCCGCCGTGTCTGCGAGCTAGCTCGTCGTCATGCCAGCTCGACACGTCTCCTCGACGCGTTTCCTCGACGCGTTTCCTCGACGCGTTTCCTCGACAAGGGCCGACCACACGCGCGAGACTGCGCCGCCATGCGTCGCCTTGCCCGCTGGCCGCTCACGCTCGTCGCTCTCGCCGCCGTCGCGACGGCCCAACGCAAGACGGACTACCAGGCCGACATCCGCTTCGCGATCGAGGCGATCGGCGAGCAGTGCAAGGACCTGCTCGCGACGAAGAAGATCGATTGGCGGAAGGTGACGGCGCCGCTGCTCGCCGAGAGCCGGAAGGTGAAGACCGACGCCGAGCATCTGGTCCTCTGCTGGCGCCTGCTCGCGCGCCTGCGCGACGGCCACGCCGAGGTGCGAGCGCTCGAGCCGGGCAAGGACGTGAAGCCGGACTGGCCGGACCGCAGCGCGGGACCCGGACTCTTCCTCTGCGAGAGCGACGGCAGGCTCTTCGTGAAGAACGTCTGGGGCGACGCGAAGGCGGCGGGCCTGGCGCCGGGAATGGAGGTCGTGCGGATCGACGGGCAACCCGCGGGCAGGTGGCTCGAGCACCGCATCGCGACGATCGCCGACCTCGTCTCCTTCTCCACGGCGCAGCAGGCGCGCTTCTTCGCGATGCACCAGGGACTCGCCGATGCACCCGGAACGCGCCTCGAACTCGAGCTGCGCGGTCAGGACGGCAAGGGCAGGAAGCGCACGCTCACCCTGGGCAAGGTCAACCAGACGCCGTTCGGCCCCGCGTTCCCGCCCGCCGAGCTGAAGAGCACGAAGGACCTGAACTACGGCCGCACGGGCAAGGGCTTCGGCTACGTGCATGTCCGCCGCTGCAAGGATGACGTCGTCGCGCAGATCGACGAGGTGCTTCCGTCGCTCGAGGACGTCCCCGGCATGATCCTCGACTTCCGGGGCAACTCCGGCGGCGGCTTCGACCACGAGGCCTTCTTCGGGCGCTTTCTCGCCAGGGGGAAGACCTGGCGCGGTGGCGTCGAATACACGAGCGCGGGCGAGCACCCCTATGCGGGCCCGCTCGTCGTGATCGTCGACGGCACCGTGCGCAGCGCGGGCGAGACCGCGGCCGGCATCTTCCAGGAGGATGGCCGCGCCTATTCGATCGGGGAGAGCGCGACCGCGGGGATGTCCTCGCAGAAGACGACGATCGAGCTGCCGAGCGGGCTCTTCGCGCTCTACGTCTCGACCGCGTCCAACAAGGCGCGCTTCCAGGGCGGCAAGGGACTCGAGGGCATCGGACTGGTCCCGATGGAGATCCTCGCGTTGGATCCCGCGGACCTCGCCGCCGAACGCGACACGCTGATCGCCCGCGCGGAGGCGCTGCTCCTGGACTGGCCGAAGGGCAAGGTCCGCTACGTCGCGGAGGAGATGGGCTTCGACGGCAAGCGACGCTGAGCCAACTCAGTGCCCCCCGAATGCCCGCCGCATCGCCGACAGCACGCGCCCCTCGAAGTCGGCCTCGCCGCGCGAGGCGAAGCGATCGAAGAGCGCGGCGCTCAGGACGTGCGCGGGCACGCCGGTCTGCACCGCGGCCTCGATGGTCCAACGGCCCTCGCCCGAGTCCTTGACCTTGGTGTCGAACTGGGAGAGCGCGGGGTCCTCGGCGAGCTTCTGCGCCGTGAGGTCGAGGAGCCAGGACCCGATCACGCTGCCGCGACGCCAGAGCTCGCCGATGGCGGCGAGGTCGAACTCGTAGCGGTAGTTCTCGGGGTGCTCGAGCGGCGAGGTCTCGGCGTTGGCCGCGCGCGCGCTCAGGCCGGCGTCGGCGTGCCGCAGGAGGTTGAAGCCCTCGGCATAGGCGGCCATGAGCGCGTACTCGATGCCGTTGTGGACCATCTTCACGAAGTGCCCCGCGCCCGCGGGACCACAATGCAGCCAACCGCGCTCGGCGGAGCCGAGGCGCTCGGCGCCGGGAAGCCGCGGCGCGGCGTCGAGTCCCGGACAGAGCGCATCGAAGATCGGCGCGAGTCGCGCGACGCTCTCCTTGTCGCCGCCGACCATGAGGCAGTAGCCGCGTTCGAGACCCCAGACGCCGCCGCTCGTCCCGACGTCGACATAGCGGATGCCGCGCGCCGCGAGCTCCTTCGCGCGCCGGATGTCGTGCGGCCAATGCGTGTTGCCGCCGTCGATGACGATGTCGCCCGCCGCGAGACGCGGGGCGAGCTCCGCGATCGCGTCGTCGACGAGCGCGGCGGGGATCATGAGCCACACCACGCGCGGCGCGGCGAGGCGCTCGACGAAGCGGCCGAGCTCGCGGGCGCCCACGGCCCCGTCCTTCTCGAGCACGGCCATCGCCTCGAGGCTCTTGTCGTGCACGACGCAGGCATGGCCCGCACGGAGCAGGCGCTTCACCATGTTGGCGCCCATGCGCCCCAGACCGATCATTCCGAGCTGCATCGTCAGGCCTTCCTCTGCTGGCGGTAACGGCGGATCAGCGCATTGGTCGAGGAGTCGTGGCGCAGGGCCGGCTCCACGGCGGCGCTCAGCTCGCCCGCGATGCGCTTCGCGAGGACCTTGCCGAGCTCGACGCCCCATTGGTCGAATGAATTGACGCCCCACACGACGCCCTGCACGAAGACCTGGTGCTCGTAGAGCGCGATCAGCGCCCCGAGCGCGTGCGGCGTGAGCTGCTCGGCGAGCAGGGTCGTCGAGGGCCGATTGCCCGGGAAGGTCTTGTGACCGACCAGTGCCTCGGGGACGCCTTCGGCGCGCACCTCGTCGGCCGTCTTGCCGAAGGCCAGCGCCTCGGTCTGCGCGAAGCAGTTCGCCATGAGCTGGTCGTGGTGCTCGCCGCGCGGCTCGAGGCTGCGGGAGAACGCGATGAAATCGCAGGGGACGAGCTCCGTGCCCTGATGGAGCAACTGGAAGAACGCGTGCTGGCCGTTGGTGCCGGGCTCCCCCCACACGATGGGGCCGGTCGCCCAGCGCACCGGCTCGCCATCCTTGGTCACGCGCTTGCCGTTGCTCTCCATGTCGAGCTGCTGGAGGTAGGCGGGAAAGCGGGCGAGGTATTGGTCGTAGGGCAACACGGCGCGCGTCGGGCAGCCGAAGACGTTGCGGTACCAGACGGCGAGCAGACCGAGCAGCGCCGGCGCATTGCGCTCGAAGGGTGCTTCGAGGAAGTGCTCGTCCATCGCGCGGTAGCCCGCGAGGAACTCGCGGAAGCGCTGCGGCCCGATCGCGAGCATCAGCGACAGGCCGACCGCGGAGCCGACGCTGTAGCGACCCCCGACCCAGTCCCAGAAGCCGAACATGTTCGCGGGGTCGATGCCGAAGCGCTGCACCTCGACGGCGTTCGTCGACACGGCCACGAAGTGCCGGCCGATCGCGCGCGCATCGCCGCCGGTGCCCGCCAGCAGCCAGTCGCGCGCGCTGCGCGCGTTGAGCAGGGTCTCCAGCGTCGTGAAGGTCTTGCTGCAGACGATGAAGAGGGTCTCGTGCGGGTCGAGGTCGCGCAGCGCCACGGCCAGATGCGTGCCGTCGACGTTCGACACGAAGCGGAAACGCATCCCCCGCTCCGCGTAATGGCCGAGGGCCTCGACGCACATGGCCGGGCCGAGGTCGGAGCCGCCGATCCCGAGGTTCACCACGTTGCGGATGCGCCTGCCGCTCGCACCGGTCCAGGTCCCGCTCCGGACCCGTTCCGCGAACTCCGCGCAGCGATCCAGGACCGCGTGGACCTCGGGTACCACGTCCTTGCCGTCGACGACGACGCGCACGCCCTTCGGCGCGCGGAGCGCGACATGGAGCACCGCGCGGTCCTCGGTCGAGTTGATGCGCTCGCCGGCGAACATCGCCGCGCTGCGGCCCGGCAGATCGACCGCGTTCGCGAGTGTCCGCAGGTGCCTCACCGTGGCATCGGTCACGAGGTGCTTGCTCCAGTCCACCCACCAGCCGGCCGCCGGGAACGCCATGCGTTCGCCGCGCGCGGGCTCCGCGGCGAAGAGCGCGCGGAGATCGAACGTGGAGCTGCGGCGATGCTCGAGCAGCGCGGACCACTCGGGGCGCAGATCGAGTGCGCGGGGCTGGTCACTGGGCTGACGGCGGTGGGATTCCATGGCGTGCACGAGGGCGGAGTCGCGAAGGCGGCGGTGTCGCGAAGGCGGTCGGGAGCGAACGTACGATCGAAGCTCGCCGGAATCGACGCCGCGTGCTTCGATGCGGAGCCGATGCGGATCGAGCCGCTGCGCCTCCCGTTCGACCTCACGCTCGCGTTGCCGGGTTCCAAGTCCGAGGCGCAGAGGATCATCCTGAGCGCGTGCCTCGCGGAAGGCCGGACCACGCTGCGCGACGCGACACCCTGCGACGACGTGCGCACGCTCGTGACCAATCTCGCCGCGATGGGTTTCGGGCTCGCATGGTTCGACGAGGCCGAGGGCATCCTCACGATCGACGGCGGACTCCCCGCGGCGGCGCGGACCGCGCGTCTCGACTGCGGTCCCGGCGGCGTGCCGCTGCGCTTCCTGCTCGCGCTCGCCGCGGCGATCCCCGGCGACTGGACCCTGACCGGCAGCCCACGCCTGCTCGAGCGCCCGCTCGGACCGCTCGTCGACGCATTGCGCGAACTCGGTGCCCGCATCGAGTCCGCACCGGATCGCTCGCTGCGGGTGCGAGGGGGCGGCCTGCGCGGCGGGGAACTCGGACTCGACGCGAGCGCCTCGAGCCAATTCCTCAGCGCGCTGCTCCTGCTCGCGCCGCAGCTGCCCGGCGGCCTCTCGATCGCGTTGCGCGGTCGCCTCGCCTCGCCGAGCTACGCGGAGCTCACGGTCGGGACCCTGCGCCGCTTCGGGATCGAGACCGGGCGCGACGGCCCGCGTTGGCTCGTCCCCGAAGGACCCGGTCGCAGCCCCGGCGACCTGCGCGTCGAAGGCGATTGGAGCGCGGCGGGCGCCTTCTTCGTGCTGGCCCGACTCACGCGCAGCCGCTTCCGCGGCACGAACCTCCGACTCGACTCCGCTCAGGGCGACCGCCTCCTACCGCTTCACCTCGAGGCCCTCGCGGCGCCGGGTGACGTGGAGATCGACCTCTCCGACATCCCCGATCAGGCGCCGAATCTGGTCGTCGCCGCGCTGCTGAGGGCCGGCGAGACGCGCTTCGTCGGCGGTGCCGGACTGCGCGGCAAGGAGAGCGATCGCATCGAGGCCCTCGTGACGGAGCTGGCCCGCACGGGCGCCGATCTCGATGGCACCGCCGACGGCTTCTTGGTTCGGGGTGGCCGTCCGTTGCACGGCGCTGCGCTCACCTGCCACGACGACCACCGCCTCGCGATGGCGTTCGCGATCCTCGGCAGCCTCGTGCCGGGGATCGACATCGACTCGCCCGCGTGCGTCGCGAAGAGCCATCCCGCGTTCTTCACCCACCTGCACGGCGCGCGTCACAGCCCGCGCTGCATCGCGTTGGTCGGCATGCGCGGCACGGGCAAGAGCACGCTCGCCCCGCTGCTCGCGCAGGACCTCGGGCTCGAGTGCGTCGACACCGATCTCGTCTTCGAGCGCGAGCACGGTCCGATCCGGCGCTTCGTCGAGCGGGAAGGTTGGCCGGCGTTCCGCGCGCACGAGGCCGCGATCGTCGCGCAGTCCGCCGGCCCGGGCCGCGTGCTCGCCGTCGGCGGCGGCGCGGTCGAGACGCCGGACTGCGCCCGCGTGCTCCAGGATCGCGCTCTCGTGATCTGGTTGCAGGAGGACGAGACGACGTTGATCGAACGCCTGCGCCACGGCGATCGCCCGGCACTCGGCACCGCGCCGCTCGACGACGAGGTCCGAGCGACGGCCGCGCGCCGCGCGCCGCTCTATGCGAGTCTCGCGGACTTCGTGCTCGGCCCCGGCAGCGATCCCACCGAACGATGCGCCCAGGCCAGCGCCTGGCTCCGCTCGCCCTGGCATGCTCATGCCGGGTCCAAGGCGACGAGCGACGACCATGGCCGCCAACTCCTTCGGTGAGCTCTTCTCGGTGACGAGCTTCGGCGAGTCGCACGGCGCGGCGCTCGGCGTCGTCGTCGACGGCTGCCCCGCGGGGATCGCCCTCGACGCCGCGGCGTTCCTCCCCGAGCTCGCGCGGCGACGCCCCGGACAGAGCGTCGCGACCAGCGCGCGCCAGGAGCGCGATCTCCCGGAGCTGCTCTCGGGGGTCTTCGAGGGGCGCACGACCGGCGCCCCCATCGCGGTGATCGTCCGCACCGAGGACCAACGTCCGGCCGATTACGAGGCGCTGCGTCATGCGCCGCGCGCGGGCCACGCCGACGCGACCTATGCCGCGAAGTACGGCGTGCGCGATCACCGCGGCGGTGGTCGGAGCTCGGGGCGCGAGACCGTGGCACGCGTGATCGCCGGCGTGATCGCGCGCAAGGTGCTGCCGCAGGGCGTGCGCATCCTCGGCCATGCATTGCGCATCGGCCCGCACGTCGCACGGCGCTTCGAGCCCGACACGATCGAGTCGAACGCGGTGCGGTGTGCAGATCCCGACCTCGCGCCACGGATGGTCGATCACGTGCAGGCGCTGCGTGCGCGCTTCGACTCCGTCGGGGGCATCGTCGAGGTCCGTGTGCTCGGCACGCCGCCCTCGCTCGGCGAGCCCGTCTTCGACAAGCTCAAGGCGACCCTCGCGCACGCGTTCCTCTCGGTCGGCGCGGTGCAGGGATTCGCCTTCGGCGCGGGCTTCGAGGTCGCGACGCTCCTGGGCAGCGAGTACGCGGCCGATCCCGCGGCGGCGGGCGGCATCCTCGGCGGCATCAGCACCGGTGAGGACCTGCGCCTGCTCGCCGCGATCAAGCCCGCGAGCTCGATCGGTGCCGTGGCGAAGGGGGGCCGCCACGATCCCTGCATCGTCCCGCGCGTGGTGCCGGTGCTCGAGGCGATGACGGCGATCGTCCTCGCCGACGCGTGGTTGCAGCACCGCGCGCGCGCCGGACTCGGTTCGCCCTGAAGGCCGACGGGATCGCGGCGCGTCGCACTACGGCCTGACGCATCGGCGATCCTCTCCATGGCGTGAGCGCGTCCGCGCGGGCAGGCGCGCGCCGCGATCGATTCGGGAACGCCGATCCTCGACGGGCCGATCGTGTGTCACGCTGCGTAGGGCTGCGCGCAAGGCCCCACCACCTTGCGCGCACGCGGCGGATTCCGGTCCGTCGCGTGCCTCGCCTGCCTCGAACTCGTTCCCCCAGCCCTGCATGACACCCCGTTCGCGGCGGTCGGGCAGCCATCGGTTGCCGGCCAAGGCCATCTCGTCGACGTTCGCATCGATCCTCGCTTCGCCGCTCGCCCTGCTCACCGCGATCCCGATCGCGTGCGTGGCGAGCGCGCCCGGCAAGGCGCAGGTCCCCTTCCAACGCCTGGAGGTCTCCGCGAATGCCGGCGACGTGAAACTCGTCGGCGACATCGACCTCGACGGCACGGCCGACGTGATCCTCGGCGGCAGCCGCGGTGAGGACCTCAATTGGTACCACTACCCGGACTGGTCCCGCACGCGCATCGCCATTCCCGCCGTGGAGTTCACCACGGACGGCGCGATCGGCGACCTGGACCGCGACGGCGACCTCGATCTCGTCGTGCCCGACGGCCCCTCGGGCAACAACCTCCTCTGGTTCGAGAATCCGACGCGCTCGCCGAGTGGCGTTCGCGGCAATCCCTTCGTGGCCGCGCAATGGCAACGCCACACCGTCGGCGCCGTCGGCTCGTGGTGCAAGGACGTCGAGCTGGCCGATTTCGACGCTGACGGCCGCATCGACATCGCCGCGCGCGAGAACGGCACGCTGCTCGTGTTCTTCCAGGACGCCGCCGGCTGGACGGCGCGGACGATCCCCACCTCGGCGCTCGGCAACGAAGGACTGGCCTCGGGCGACGTCGACGGCGACGGCGCCGCGGACCTGGTCGTCTTCGCCGCCTGGCTGCGCAATCCGCGCGGCGCGGCCGCGCGCACCGGGACGAACTGGCAGCAGTTCGCGATCGCGAGCGCGGGCATCGACGACGACTTCAAGGCACTCGTCGCCGATGTCGATCGCGACGGCCGCAACGACGTGTTGTTCTCGAGCTCGGAGAACATCGCCGACGTGCTCTGGTTCGCGCACGGCGGCAATCCCACCGGCGCCTGGACGCGGCGCACGATCGCGACGAACGTCGAACGCGCGCACACGCTGCAGGTCGCCGACGTCGATGGCGACGGCGACCACGACGTGGTCGTCGGGCAGATGCACACCGCGACGAATCCGCAGCTGCGCGTCTTCTACAACCAGGGCGGCAGCGGGACCGCCTGGCAGACGCAGGTCGTCGACCAGCAGTACGGGATCCACAACGGCGTCGTCGCCGATCTCGGCGGCGACGGCGACGTGGAGATCGTCGGCGCGAACTGGACCGGCAATCCCCCGCTGCAGTACTGGAACAACACGACCCCGCAGAACCGCCAGCGTCTCACGGTGCCCGAGCTCACGGCCGGCACCGTGGCGACGATCTTCGCGACGAACGCGCACCCCAACGTCCCGGTCTGCTTCTGCGCGACCGCCCGCGGCGTGACGACGCCCTACCCCATCCCCTCGCTCGGCATCGACTTCGCGCTCGTCGACCCCGTCTTCCTCGGCGTGGTCCTGTCGGGTGTCAACGGGGCCGCCGCGCACGAACTCACGCTGCCGCTGGGACTCGGCGGTCTGCGGATCTGGCTCCAGGCCTTCGAGCTCGGCCGCAGCTCGGTGGTCGCCGAGCGCCTGATCCGCTGAGCCGCCGCGACCGGGCGTTGCGGGGGCGGCATGCGGGGCCCTTGCGGTGCGGAGTGCGAGCGGCCCGCTCCGTTCCGGTCCGCGGTCGCTATCCTCTCCGCGCCCTCGACCCGCCGGCGCGACGAAGACGCGCCGGCACCCGCAACATCCCGGATGACACCCCGCAGCCTCTTCCTCTCGCTCCCCCTGCTCGCGCTGGCCGCGACGGCGCCGTCCCAGGTGCCGTTCCGCGTCGTGCCGGTCGCGAACAACGCGGGCGACGTGAAGCTGGTCGGTGATCTCGATCTCGACGGCACCGTCGACCTCGTGCTCGGGGGTTCGCCGCAGGAGGGTCTGTACTGGTACCAGTACCCCCTCTGGACCGCGACCCGCATCGCGACGCCGGCCGTGGAGTTCACGACCGATGGCGAACTCGGGGACGTCGACGGCGACGGCGATCTCGACATCGTGGTCCCCGACGGCCCGTCCGGGAACAACCTGCTCTGGTTCGAGAACCCGAAGCGGCGGCCCACGGGCGGCGGCGGCGATCCCTTCGTGGGCTCGCAATGGACCCGCCATGTCCTCGGCGCCCTGGGCTCCTGGGGCAAGGACGTCGAGCTCGCCGATTTCGATCGCGATGGTCTCCTCGATGTCGCGACGCGCACGAGTGGCCTCGCGCAGCTCTGGTTCCAGGAGCCCGGCAACACCTGGACGCAGGTCGCGCTGACCCAGAACAACCTCGGCCGCGAGGGATTGGCGAGCGGCGACCTCGATGCGGACGGCGACGCCGACCTCGTGCTCTTCGGCGTCTGGCGGCGCAATCCGGGCGGCGTCGATGCGCGTAATCCGGCCCTCTGGACCGTGCACGGCATCGATGCGCTGCACGTCGACGCCGACTTCAAGGCGCTCTGCGCCGACGTCGACGGCGATGGCCGCACCGACGTCCTCTACTCGAGCTCGGAGAACAGCGCCGACGTGGCGTGGTACTCCCACGGTGGCAACCCGACCGGCACCTGGCAGCGCCACGTGATCGTCACGGCCGCGGATCGCGCGCACACGTTGCAGGTCGCGGACATCGACGGCGACGGCGACGCCGATGTCGTGGTCGGACACATGCACACCTCGAGCACGCCGGGGGTGCGCATCTACTACAACCGCAACGGACTCGGCACCGCCTGGCAGACGCAGCTCGTCGACGGCACCAACGGCGTGCACAACGGCGTCGTCGCCGATCTCGGTGCCGATGGCGACTTCGAGCTCGTCGGTGCGAATTGGACCGGCCATCCGCCGCTCAACGTGTGGGAGAACCTGCTGCCGGCCACGGAGGAGATCCTCGGCGTGCAGTCGCTGATCCCCGCGGTGAGCTCGACGATCCGCGTGACGAATTGCACGCCCAACTCGATCGTCGTGTGCTGGATCACGGCCGCCGGCACGACCTCGCCCTATCCGACGGGGCTCGGGACGACCTTCGATCTCGCCAATCCGGTGATCCTCGCGTTCGCGGCGAGCGGTGCGAATGGCGTCGTCGACTTCGCCATCACGCCCGTCCCGGTGATGTCGCGCCGCACGATCTGGTTCCAGTCGATGGAGATCGGTCGCAAGTCGAACGTGGTCGCGCGCCGCGTGCAGTGAGGGCGGGCGCGGGATCGGTCGATCAGCGCAGCGGCAGCCAGACGTTGCCGTCCGCGCCCGCGACGCCGGACGCGAGCCGTCCGCCGACGATCGTCGTCGGCGGCACGCCGACCAGCCCGGCCCCGGCGGGCACGGGATCGGTGAGTCCCGAATAGCGGGCCGACAGGCTCTTCAGGATCTCGCCCTGTTCGTTGACGAAGAAGCAGGTGCGGCCCGAGTGACCGAAGGAGACCGGCCACGCGACGATCGTCCACGCCGACTCCGCATGCCGCGCGTGCACGGCGGGGAGGTTGGCCGGAGAGGCCGGCAGGCCCGTGCCGCCCACGTCCGGCAGATGGAGCCGGTAGCAATAGCCGCCCCGGAGCACGATGCCGTTCGCGTCGAGATTGCCGAAGGACGCGGAGACGAAGGGGGGCGACAGGACCTCGGTCTGCCCGCGCGGCGGGTGGATTCCCGCGAGCTCGGGCAGGGTGCCGTATTCGGCGGCACCATTGCGGTCGGCGTCGACGTGCGACGAGGACTTGAAGCGGAACTGCGCGGTCGCGAGCGTGCGCAGCGCGGAGATGGTCGCGGCCTCGTTGGCGACGATGCTGCTCGAGAGCAGGTTCGGCACGGCGATGCTCGCGATGATCGCGATGATCGCGACCACGATCATCAGCTCGATCAGCGTGAAGCCTGTCTGTCGTGCCACGATGCCTCCGGACTCCCGTTCGGGGGCACTTCGACATCGCGACCCGTTCCTCGACACCCGAGTTCGGCCCCCGTCCCGGATCGGGACGGCGCCTCGCCCTCAGGGCGCGATCACCGCGCAGCTCACCGCCGCGGCGAGCATGGTCACGACGGTGACCGGCAGGCCATAGCGCACGTGCTCCAGGAACCAGGAGCGACCCCGCGGGTGCACGCCGAGCCGCTCCGCCTCCGCGACGACGATGAGGTTCGCGATGCTGCCGACCAGGAGCAGATTGCCCGCGAAGGTGCTCACGAGCGCGAGGAGATAGCCGTCGGCCGCGCCGTCGGCGACCGGCAGGAGGAGCATGACGGCGGGGACGTTCGAGACGAGATTGGAGAGCAGGAGGGTCGCGCCGAAGAACCAGGGCGTGTCGCCCAGGCGGATGCCGTGTTCGGCGAGCTGGGCGAGCGCCCGTTCCGGCAGTCCGGTCGTCTCGAAGGCCGCGTGCACGACGAAGAGCCCGATGAAGAGCAGCAGGAGCTGTCCGTCGACGGCGGCGATCAGCGCCCGCGACGACATGCTCCGCGACAGGAGGAGGATGCCCGCGGCGGCCAGCGCCGCGGCATCGCGCGGCATGGGCGAGAACAGGAGCACGAGCACGAGCGCGGCGAGCACGGCGAGGCCCTTCCCGACCTGTCCGGAGTCGAAACGCGGCGGCAGGTCCGGGACGCGATCCGTGGCGAGTTCGAAGCGACCGCGCCAGCGCCAGCAGGCGAGCGCCCAGCAGGCGAGGAGCCCGACCGCGACCGAGGGCAGGGCGAAGAGCAGGTAGCCGCCGAACGAGAGTCCGAGACGCTGGCCGACGAGCACGTTCTGCGGATTGCCGATCAGGGTCGCGGCCGACCCGACGTTGGCCGCCGCGGCGAGCGCGAGCAGGAAGGGGATCGGATCGAGGCGACGCCGCGTGCACACATCGAGGAGCAGCGGCGGCATCGCGAGGCAGACGATGTCGTTCTGGAGGACGGCCGAGAGCCCGCCCGCGACGATCACGAGGAGCGCGAGCAGACCGCGTGGACCGACGCGCGCCGTCGCGAGCCGCTGCGTCACCGCGCCGTAGAACCCGCTCTGGTGGAGCTGCGCCGAGACGACCATCAGCCCGAAGAGCAGCGCCAGCGTGCCGGCGTCGATCGCGGCCCACGCGCGCTCCATGTCGAGCGCACCCGCCGCGAGCAGCGCGATCGCGCCGAACAGCGCGATGCCGCTGCGGTCGAGACGCAGCCCGGGCACGCGGCCGGCGGCGAGTCCGGCGTACACGCACACGAAGACGACGGTCGCGAAGACCTGCACGGCGGCATCGTCACGGCGCGGGGCATCGACCGCCACTTCGGTCTTGTGGCCTCGGTGTGGTCGAACCCGCATCCGTGCGCGATCCTGTTCCGCGATGCGCAGCGGAACCCTCGTCTTCCTCCTCCTCGCCGCGTGCTCGAGCACGGGCGCCGATCCAACCGGTCTCCGATGGACCCCGCTCGACGCGGGGATCGCGGACTCCTTGCGCGGGCTCTCCGTCGTCTCGGCCGACTGCGTGTGGGCGAGCGGCGAAGACGGCACCGTGCTGCGCTCGATCGACGGCGGCGCGAGCTTCGCGCGGCTCCCGGTCCACGGTGCCGACGAGCTGGACCTCCGCTCCATCCACGCCTTCGACGCCGACGTCGCGGTCGTCGTCAGCGCGGGCTCGCCGGCGCGGGTCTTCCACACGCAGGACGGCGGCCAGCAGTGGCAGCTCGTCCACGAGGATGAGCGGCCGGAGATCTTCCTCGACGGGATCGCCTTCGCCGACGAGGCGAACGGCTGGATCGTCGGCGATCCGATCGACGGTCGCTTCGTGCTGCTCGCGACGAACGACGGCGGCCGGAGCTTTCAGGCGATCGAGCGCGCGCCGCATGCCGAGCGCGGCGAGGCGGCGTTCGCGGCGAGCGGCTCCGCGATCGCCTGCGTCGACGGCGGCGTGCGCATCGCGACGGGCGGCGCGGTCAGCCGCGTGATCCGCAGCGACGACGACGGCCGCTCGTGGCAGTGGGCGCGCGTGCCGATGCTCGCGGGTCGTCCCTCGCGCGGGGTCTTCAGCCTCGCCTTCGCCGACGCCCGCGTCGGCGTCGCGGTCGGCGGTGACTACCGCGAGCCGACCGATCGCGAGGGCTGCGCCGCATACAGCGTCGACGGCGGCCGGAGCTGGCACCGGAGCGAGGTCCCGCCGATGGGCTACCGATCGAGCGTGGCCTGCGCGACGTCGCTCGGTCAGGGGATCCGGGTCGCGGTCGGACCGACCGGCGCGGACCTGTCGCTCGACGGCGGACGCACCTGGCAGCCCATCGGGAATCCGCGCGCGCGCGAAGGCCACCATGCGATCGCCTTCGCGCCGGACGCGCCGGTGGGCTACGCCGTCGGGAGCGGCGGACGCATCACGCGGCTCGCCATCGGTCGATGAGCCGGGTCGATCCGCGGTGAGTGCCGCTGATCGAGACCCCGCGGTCCCGGGTGCCGTCAAGGTCGGCGCGGCATGGGTCGATGCCGGAGCGGCCCTCCGCTGGCTCAGATCCCGTGGGACACATCCTGCTCGCCGCGCCCGAGATCCGGCACTTCGCGCTGACCGATGCGCTGGTGCGGCTGCTCGCGCGACGCGGCCTCCGCGTGAGCGTGCTCGCGGCGGATGCCGTGACCGCGCGCTTCCTCGATGCGCACGGCATCGCGGTCCACGCGCTGCAGCCCCTGCGCCGGGGCACCGCCGCCGATCCCACACTCGACGAGTTCGCCCGTCGTGACGCGCGCCTCGCCGGCCGCGGTCTGGATCGCGGCGCGTTGCGCCGCGCCCACGCGCGCCTCGCGCGACTCGCCCCGCCACTCGTCCGTCACTTCGAGACGACGCTCCCCGACGTCGTGCTGTTCTTCGATGGCCGCGACGGACTCGCACGCCTCGTGCATGCGACGGCGCAGGTCTACGGCTGTGCGACCGCGCACCTCGGCGCAGGGCTCTTGCCCGGCACCCTGCAGTGCGACTTCGTCGGCGTCGACGGCGATCGCGCGCCGCCCGCTCCGGCGAGCACGGCCGCCGATCGCAGCCTGCTCGACGCCGCGCTCGCCTCCGCGCTCGCCGGTGGCGTGCCGGGGATCGGTCCCGCGCCGCGCGTGGTGTTTCCGCCGACCCTCGGCGACCGCGTCGCGACGTTCCTCCGCGCCTGGCGTGATGGCGAGACCCGCGCCCGGCGCGCGCGACTCGCGGCGTGGCAGGCCGCGACCCGGCTCTTCCCGCGCGAGGCGCGCACGATGCCCGCGCAGCTGCCACCGCCGCCCTACCTCGCGGTGCTCCTGCAGGACGCCGACGACGCGCGCCTGAGACTCGACGCCGATCCCGCGCCGGATGCCGCGAGCCTGATCGAGACGGCGCAGCGCAGCGCGCGTGCCCTCGGGCTCGGACCGCGCCTCGTCGTCGTGCTCCCGCCGCATGGCGATGCCGGGCTCCGCGCGATCGGGCCGCGTGCCGACCTCGTGATGCTGCCGCCGATCGCGGCGACGAGCGTCGCGGCGACCGCCGCCGCGATCGTGACGGTGAATCACCCGCGGGCCTTCGTCGGCGCGCTCGCCGGCACGCCGACCCTCTGCGTGGGTCGCGCGTTCTGGGCGCGCGACGGACTCGCCGCGATGGGTCCGCTCCGCGCCGTCGAGGAAGGATTGCGCACGGCCCTGTCCGCGCGCGCCGACAAGAGCTCGCGCGCCACCGCGACGCAGATCGTGCGCGACGAACTGCTCTGGTGCGACGCCGCGCAGCCCGACGGCAACGGCCTCGCGGGGATCGCGCGATGGCTCGAGAACCTGCTCGCGCGGACCGCACCGCCGCCACCGCCGGCGCTGTACGAACCCGGTCCGCCGTGGCCACGTCACGAAGGCGAGCACGGCTGACGCGGCGCGTCACCAGTGCAGGCGCAGGGCGAACGCGGCGTCCGCGTAGCCCGTCGTGATCGCGAGGCGATCGAGCTGGGCGCGCGCCAGCGGCTCGCGCAGTTCGCGGACGAGCTCGCGCCAGGCCGGGGTGAGGTCGTCGCCCATGTCGACGAGACCGAAGACGGTGACCTGCAGGAGCGCCGCGTCGACCGCGCTGCCGATGTCGAGCGTGCCGCAGCCGGACCAGCCGGCGGGGAAGCGACGGCGCACGCGCTCGAGCGACGGCGGGAGGCGGAGTTCCCCACCCTCGGCCGGCTTCGCGGCGATGCGGCGGACCAGGGCCGTCATCGCGGGCTCGCACTCGTCGCCGCCGGCGACGAACCAATGGCCCAGTCCCAGTCCCTCGAGCTGATCGCGACCGCGGTGCATCGGAACCCCCTCGATCGGCTCGGCAGCGCGACCGAAGTCGAAGAACGTGCTCAGCGCACCCTCGAGGAACTTCGCATGCCCGCGCGCGAAGGCCTCGGCGTCGTCGACCGCGACGGCGAGCGCGAAGCCCGCGCTCGGGTCGTCCTGCGATGCGCTGGGGTCGGGTGCGAGGCACTGCGCGTCGGCGAAGAACCAGTCCGTGCCGAGCGGCGCCGCGAACTCCTTCTCGAGGTCGAGACCCGCGAACGACTCCATCTGCTCGCGCAGGTGTGCGGTCGCCTTCTCGACGTCCCCGTCGAACTGGCCGGACTCCAGCGCGCTGTAGCGGCCGAGGCCCTCGATCGCCGTGCGCAGCAGGGCCTCGAGGTCGAACTTGCCCGCGAACCAGCCGATGCCGTCGTCGGTGCCGAGCCGCGCGAGCCGGGGCGGCGTGCCGATCGGCGGGAAGAACCCGGCGAGCAGACCACGCGGTCCGCCGGCCGCGAACGCGATCCGGCTCTCGATCTCGAGGTTGGGACCCGCCGCGCGCACGAGGACGCGGAGCGCGCGCACGGAGTCGAAGCCGAGGGACTCGATGAAGATGCGGCGCGCGCGGACGTCGCGCTCCCAATGCCAGAGGCTGGCCTCGAAGAGCTGCTCGAGGTTCACGTGCAGCGCGACCGCGGCGTTGCGCGTGTCGTCCTCGGGCGGCTGCCAGGCCGGTGCGTCGGTCGCACCGAGACGGCGGTCGAGCGCGAGTTCGAGGTCCTCGCCGAGCACGGCGACCAAGGCACCCTCGTGGAGGAAGGGCAGGGTCACGACGGGTGACGCGCCGTCCTTGAACGCGAGCAGCTTGCGCCCGCGGTACTCCAGCTCCGCGATCGGCAGCCCCTTTGCGCGCACCACGCGTTCGATGTGCGCGGCGAAGGCCGGTAGGTCGAGCTTGCCGTCGGGCGCGAGCCGGAGCGCGCCGTCGACCTCGAGGCGGTCACCGCCGTGGACCGCGCGCAGGCCCACCGTGAGTTCGGCGTCGGACTCGATCAGCGCGGCGAACACCTCGCCGGTGGGACTCGCGACGCCGTCCACCTCGCCGAAGACGGCCGCCGCGAGGCGCGCGCGGAGCGCGAGGCCGGTCTCGTCGCCGAGCACGGCGCCGAGATTGGTCGGGCCGAACATGCGCCGGATCGACCGCGGGCCCTGCACGCGCAGCACGACGGTGTCGTCGGCGCGCACGAGCGCGGTCTGCGTGTCCTGCGCGCGCAGCGGCCGGGCGCTGAGGGCGGCGAGGAGGGCGAGGGCGGCGAGGGGCAGGACGGTGACGGCGCCGGTTCGTGACATCGGCGGCCAGGGTAGCCGAGCGCGAAGCCGGGCCGTCGCGCGCGGACTCACTCCGCCGCCATGAACGGATAGCGCCAGCTCTTCGGCGGGACGAAGTTCTCCTTGATCGTCCGCGTGCTGACCCAGCGCATCAGGTTCTGCTTGCTGCCGGCCTTGTCGTTCGTGCCCGAGGCCCTCGCACCGCCGAAGGGCTGCTGGCCGACGACCGCGCCGGTGGGCTTGTCGTTGATGTAGAAGTTGCCGGCGGTGTTGCGCAGCGCCTGCGTGATCTGCGCGATCGCGCGCCGGTCCTGCGCGAAGACCGCGCCGGTCAGCGCATAGGGCGACGCGCTGTCGCAGACGGCGAGCGCCTCGTCGAGCTTCTCGTCGTCGTAGACCATCACGGTCAGCACCGGACCGAAGATCTCCTCGCAGATCGTCTTCGCGCGCGGGTTCGTGGTCTCGATCACGGTCGGCTGGATGAACCAGCCCTCGCGCGCGTCGCTCTCGCCGCCGACGAGGATCGTGCTGTCGGCCGAGGCCTTCGCGTGCGCGATGTAGCCGTTGATCTCGCGGAACGCCTTCTGGTCGATCACCGCGTTCATGAAGCACGTGAAGTCCTCGGCCGGGCCGAGCTTGATCTGCTTCACCTCGTCGACGAGCCGCTCGCGCAGGCGGGGCCAGAGCGAGCGCGGCAGGTAGGCGCGGCTCGCGGCCGAGCACTTCTGGCCTTGGTACTCGAACGCGCCGCGCAGCAGCGCCACGGCGAGCGCGTCGACGTCGGCCGAGGCGTGCGCGAACACGAAGTCCTTGCCGCCCGTCTCGCCGACGATGCGCGGATAGCTGCGGTACTTCCCGACGTTCTTCCCGATCGCCTCCCACATGCCGTTGAAGACGCCGGTCGAGCCCGTGAAGTGCACGCCCGCGAGGTCGCGATGCGCGAAGGCCGGATCGCCGATCGCGCGGCCCGCACCGGGCACGAAGTTGATGACACCGGGCGGCAGTCCCGCTTCCTCGAGCAGCTTGAGGATGAACCAGCCGGAGAAGATCGCGGTGCTGGCCGGCTTCCAGATCACCGTGTTGCCCATCAGCGCGGGCGCCGTGGGCAGGTTGCCGGCGATCGACGTGAAGTTGAACGGCGTGACGGCGAAGACGAAGCCCTCGAGCGGGCGCTGCTCGAGCCGGTTCCAGACGCCCCGCGGCGAGAGCGGCTGGTCGTCGTAGAGCTCGAGCATGAACTGCGCGTTGAAGCGCCAGAAGTCGATGAGCTCGCAGGCGGAGTCGATCTCGGCCTGGAAGGCCGTCTTGCTCTGCCCGAGCATGGTCGCGGCGTTGAGCGTCGCGCGCCACGGACCCGCGAGCAGCTCCGCGGCCTTCAGGAAGATCGCGGCGCGATCCTGCCAGGCCATGTTCGACCAGTCGTGCGCCGCCTCGCGGCAGGCGTTCGCCGCCAGCTCGACGTGCTCGGCCTTGCCCTGGTGGAAGCTCGCGAGCACCTGGCTGTGGCGGTGCGGGCAGCTCGAGTTCGCGAGCTCGCCGGTGCGGATCTCCTTCCCGCCGATGACGAGCGGGATCTCGAGGCGCTTCGCCGCGAGACTGGTCAATGCGCGCTTGAGCTCGGCGCGTGCGGCGCTGCCGGGCGCGTAGTCGAGGTTGGGCTCGTTCTGGGCGGGCGGGACACGGAAGCGGGCGTGGGACATCGGCGGTGAGGGGCGCGGGACGCGCGCCGGGGGGCGAGGAGGATAACAACCGGTGCGCGGGCCCCTCAGCCGCCGACGAAAGAACCCCGAAACGGTGTCGTTCGCGGCCCCGATCCGGCATCCTCTTCGCCCCCACCCATCCGACCCCAGCGATGAAGACCAAGCTCCAGACGATCTCCCTCCTCGCCTCCATCCTCCTTGGCGCCACCGCGTGCAGCGGCGGCGAGGAGACCGCGAAGCCCAACACGCCGCCCGCCGCGAAGTTCTCGCTCGAGCCGCAGGCCGACGACACGGCGGCGATGAAGGAGGCCAAGACGCGCTTCACCACGGTGTGCGCGTCTTGCCACGGCACGACCGGCATGGGCGACGGCGTCGCCGCGGCTGCGCTCAACCCGAAGCCGCGCTCCTACTCCGACCAGGCCTGGCAGGCCTCGGTCACCGACGAGCACCTCGCCAAGGTGATCGTCGAGGGCGGCGCCGCCGTCGGGAAGAGCCCGATGATGACGGCGAATGGCGATCTCGCCGGCAAGAAGGACGTCGTCGATGCGCTCGTGAAGATCATCCGCTCCTACCGCAAGTGAGACGGGACCGGTGAGACGGCGCGCGGCAGTTCCCGTCGCGCGCCGCCGCGCGTAGCCTCGCGGCCTGCGTGTTCGGCGAGTTCCACTTCGGCTGGTTCGGCACCGGCGCGCTCTTCTTCGGACGCGCGCTGCTGAGCTGCGCCACGCTCGAGCGCGTGCCCTTTCTCCCGGGCGCGCCCGCCGCGGCGGCGCCGGTCGAGATCGACGCCATCCTCGTCGTCGCCCACGACGAAGGACTCGCCGCAGCACTGGACAGCCTGCGGGCCCAGCGCGGCGTGAGCATCGGGCTGCTGGTCGTCGACGACCGCAGCCCTCCCGCGATCGCGGCGCGCATCGCCGCGGCGGCCTCGGCCGCCGGTGCGCGGCTCCTCCCCATCGACGAGCTGCCCAAGGACGTGATGCCCTGGCATCACGCCGTGGACCGCGCGCTGCAGCTCGGCGAGCGCGAGCTCGTCCTGCTCGCCATGCGTCCGGTACGCGCGAGCACCCAAGACGCGCTCGCCCGGGCGCACGCCGGGATGCTCGCCGCGCGCGCCGCCGGCCTCTGGCTCGTGCCGCAGCTCCGCGCCGGAGCGCTCGCGCCGCTGGCGCTCGGCAGCCTCGGCGACGCGCTGCCCGCACTCGGCGCCACGCAGCGCGATCAGGACGCCCCGAGCCTGCCGATGGATCTCGCGCTCTACCGCCGCGCCTTCCTCGCCGAGGCGCTCGCGCGCGGCGAGCTCGCGCGGGCTCCCGTCCTCGAGTACGGCATCGCCCAGCACGCGCTCGACACGCATGCCCGTCTCCGCGTCGCGCACGCCGCAGGCGAGTTCGCGCTCGCTCCGCGCCTGCGCCTGCGCGACTTCGCCGAGACGACCGAACGCACGCTCGCGAGCTTCGGCCTCCGCCCCACGCTCGCCCTGCTCTTCGCCGCGTTCTACCTCGCGGCCTGGCTCGCCGCCGCGCTCGGTCCCTTCGCCGAGAACCGCTACGGCCTCTTCGCCTGCGGCGGCCTGCTCAGCCTCGCGGTGCCCGGCCTGCTCGTCGCGCGCGTGCAGCGCAGCTCGCCGCTCGCCGGACTGCTGGTCCCGCTCGCCGGTCTCATCGAAGCCGTCCTGCTGCTCGCGCTCGTGACGCGCGTCGTCGTGCGTCGCGGCGTGCGCTGGCGCGGCGTCGGCGTGAGCCTCGCGGCGCTGCGCCGCCCGCACGGCGCGAATCGGGCCTGAGGACCGGGCGGAGCCTCCGTACACGACGCGGCCCGCACCGCGCAGCGCGCGACGCGGGCCGCTCCGAAGGCCTTCACCCGCGGTCGCGGGTGCGGCTCGGGTTCACTTCGCGGGCTTCTTCTCCGCCGGGCACGAACCTTCGCACTTCATGCCGAGCTTGCCGAACTGCAGCGTGATGACGCAGGAGCCGTCCTTGTCGCCGGCGACGACCGAGATCGCCAGGCGCTGGCTGTGCGCCTCCATGGCCTCGAGCTTCAGCGGGAAGTGCTGGAGCTGGGCGTTGCCCTCCTTGTCCGTCGAGGACAGCACCGCCATCGGGGAGCCGTCGTCGCCGAACATGAAGTGCAGGCCGTACTCGCCGGCCGCGATCTTCGCGCCGCCGATGACCATGTCCTTGCTGAGCGCGACGGAACCACAGGGGTTCTCCTTCGCGTTGTTGTTGTACATCGTGCGCGCGCGCTCCTGCTTGGCGCGCTCGAGCCAGGAGCCCTGGCCGAAGTTCAGCGACTTGTAGGTGACGGCGAGCTTGGTGCCGTCGGCGAACTCGATCGACTGGCTGACCGTCGGCGCGTTCGCGTTGATGCTGCCCATCACCTGGGCGCTGGCGGGGAGGGTGATGCCGGCCGCGAGGGCCAGCGCGAGGATCATCTTCTTCATGGTCTGGGTCTTGGTTCTGGACGAGGTCTTGGCCGCGGCGTCGGACGCTTGGACCGCACGCCGGCCGGAGCTTCGGAGCCGCAACGGGGCCGGGGAGTGTAGGGCCCCGTTCGGTCGACGCGAGAGCGCGGGCAAGCGCGCCGCAGCGGGGGCGGCGGACTACGGCGTCGACGCGCTCCGGTGCGCGACTCGGGAAGATCACCCGCGTCCGGCCGCCAGCGCCCACTCGGGAGGCAGCTCGGGAACCGTGTCCGCGAGGATCTCGAGGATCGCCCGCCGCTCGGGTGCCGAGAGGTGGCCGTAGGCCCGCAGGCCCGCACGGCCTTCGAGGATGCGGAGCATCCTGACGAGGACGATGTCGCGGACCGCGGCGGGCAGGCGCCGGAAGGACTCGCCCTGCAACAGGTAGCTGGCGGGCCAGCGGAAGAGCCGCTGCTTCAAGTCGAGTTCGCGGAGCGAGCGACCCAGCCGATCGCGCGGGCCCCTCGCGGCGAATTCCGCCGCGAAGCCCGAGGTCCCGGCGATCGGGGCCGGCAGCGGCGGCTCGTCGCGGAAGAGCAGGTACCGGAGCAACTCGTCCGCGATCTCCTTGAGCTGGCTCCGCGCCGTGTCGCCGAGCTCGTCGGGCGGTCGGCCCAGCGAGGCATTCATCGCCGCCTGCCGGTGCAGCACGAGCCGCGCGCGTCCGCTCGCCTGGGCCAGCAGGTTGTGCGCGCGGGTCTGGTGCTCGAGCACCATCAGCGCGACGAGATCGGAGTGCGGCGTCAGGTGGCGCTCGATGGCGCAGCGGCCTTCGAGCGTCACGAGGTTCGCACCCGCCTCGCCGTCGATGCCGACCTGCGTGTCCTGGTCCGCGAGCGCGACGTTGCCGAGGTGCTTCGCCGTCCCATGCGTGCCGGTGACGTACCAGCCACCCCAGCGCTCCGCGAAGGGGCTCTCGTGGGTCGTGACCTTGCTGCCGAGGCGCATGATCGGCGTGCCCTCGCGGTCGGGTTGCACCGAGCGCACGAGCACGCCGGGCCAGTCGTCGGTCCAGCCGATCCCGTGGCAACGCAGGCATTCCTGGTCGCGGCGTTGGAGCTTCGGGCCGGCCTCCCGATCGTCGGTCAGCGTGTAGAAGATCGGCCCGCGCTCGGGGTCGATGCCCGCGAGCTCGAAGACCGGCGAGCCCGGCACCGCGCCGACATAGGCCGTATCGCCGAAGTAGATCGCGCGCGGATTGCGCGGCGAGATCAGCGCGTTCTGGAAGCTCGTCTTGCTGAAGACGAGCGCCTGGCTCGAGTGCGGCACCTCGAGCGCCGCGAGCAGGGCGGGGAGCAGGCCGAGGCGTTCGTCGCGGGCGAGCTCGAGTTCCCCGGCCGCGAGCTTGGCGGCGAGCCGCGCCACCGGGTCCTCGTGAGCCTCGGCCTCGTAGGACAAGGGCGGACCGAGGTAGGCCGCCTCGCCCTGGGCCGCCGCCGGCGCGGCGATCGCCAGCGCGAGAGGCAGGAGGAGGGACGGTCGCGCGCACATGGGTCGCAGGGCAATCGCGCTCGGGCGGGGTTCTTTCCGCTCAGCGGACGAACTCATCCAGGCGCTCGCGGCCGAGACCGCAACCCGCGCGGGTTGCCGGCGTCTCCGCGGCGCTCCGACCGGAGGGCCTCGGCCGCGGTCTGGCTGGGGCCCTCCGGCCTGCGAACTCGTCGCGTGCGACGGCGGGTCGTCGGCCTACGGGCCTAGAGCGTGATCACCTTCGCCGCCGCCGCGAGGCGCCGCACGATCTCCCCCATGTCGCCGATGCGGCCGACCGCGACCTTCACCCCGAGCGCCTCGACGCAGGTCCCGCAGGGGACGAGGTCGACGCCGTGCTCGAGCAGGTTCTCGAGTTCGGCGCGCACCGGGGACTCCGCCCCGACGAGCCGGACGCCCGAGTTGAAGAAGACGATCGCGTCGAGCTCGGCGAAGACGCCGCTCTTCACGAGGAAGCTCTTGAGGATCCTGCGGCCGAGCTCCTGGTCGCCGTGCCCCATCGCGTCCTGGTTGAGGACGATCACCGTGCGCATGGGCCGCAGTGGAGCGGGGCACCGGGTGCCTGCCAAGCGCGCGGAAAAGGAACCCGCCGGGCGTCCGGGCCCGGCGGGTTCAGGTCCATCTCACGGTCCTCTCTGCAGGAACCCCGCCGCCGATCGGAACCGGCGGCGGCGCAGACGGGCACTCTGCGCGCGGGCATCAAGCGCGTGCGAACCGCGCGTGGATCCTCGGTCGGGATCCGGTCAAGACGCGGGGGCACCGCGACGCGGGCTCACTGGATGCTCTCGAAGGAGAGGCGGCCCGGCTCGAGGCGGATCGCCGCAGCCGAGCTCATCTGGTCGTAGCGCGAGGCGAGCTTGAAGTAGGCGGTGATGGACTCGCGCATGAGCTCGAGGAACTCCGCCGCGAACTCGTCCTCGGCGTGGTCGTCCAGGTCGGCGAGAGCGAGGTCCATGAGCTGATTCATCGTCGAGCTGGGCACCGCGATGTCGCTGATGCTGAGGTCGCGCCAGCCCGACTGGAGCAGGGCGAGTCGCTTCTGGATGCGCTCGCTGTGCGACACCGGTGCCTGGCCTTCGGCGCGCGCGATGCTCTGGTCGACGATCTTGCGCACGTTCTCCGCACCGGCCTCGCCGAGCCCCAGCGCGATCCCCTCGGGCACGAACGCGTAGTGGAGCTGCACGACGACCACGTTCATCGAGCGCAGTTTCGTGTTGCGGTACTCGACCGTCTTGCGCGCCGCGTGCAGACCGCGCGAACGCAGGATGCCATCGAGGACCTTCTCGAAGGCCGGCGGGTCGCGCAGGCCGAGCACGAACGAGTAGAGGCCCTTGACCTCTTCCATGTCCTCGAGCGACGCACCCGGCGCGAGACCCTCGAAGTTCGCGAACGTGTCGGTGAGCATGATCAGCTGCCCGTCGAACGCATCGAGGAGGTCCTTCTGCAGATCGATGCCGAACTCCTGCTGGAGGCTCTCGGCGAGCATGCCACGCAGGCCGGGCTGGGCGAGCTCGGCCACGTCGCAGATGAGGTCGTAGAGCCCCGCGGCGTCGATGCGGATGGAGGTCCAGATCGGATGCAGCGCGGGCACGAGCGCGAGCAGCGGTGTCGACTTCTCCTGCGGCTGCAGGATGTCGAGGAGGTTCGGGACGCTGGCGTCGGTGAGGATGTGCCCGACGCTGCGGAGGTGTTCGCCGAAGGGCGCGGTTCCGGCCTCGAACTCCGTCAGCGCGAGGCGCTCGAAGATCGCCCGGAGGATCGCCGAGGGCGGCATCGAGGGGTCGCCGAATCCCGGATTGCCGTCTTCCTCCGCGAGCGCGGCCATGTCGGCGAAGAAGCGGAGCAACTCGCCGTCGCCGCGCCCCCAGATCATCGACTCGGCGCTCGCCGCCGGCAGGGTGACGCCGAGCCCTTCGTGGTCGTCGAAGATCCGCGCCAGGGCCGTGCCGAGCCCGCTGCCCGCGAACATCACGAGATGTCCGTCGACGACGCGCGGCACGGTGGCGCCGTCGCCGTTCTCGTCGATCGCCGCCTGGAAGCCCGGCCCGAACTCGAGGGCCTGCGTGCCGGCGTCGCTCTCGTCGACCGCGCGCTGCAGGTCGGCGGCGAGGGCCTCGAGGTCGATCGACTCGTGCGGCTCGACGACGAAGCTGATCAGGAAGCGCGGCGCCTTGGCCTCGACCGAGGCGGCGAGATCGACATGCGCACCGATCGCCATGCGCCCGCCGTAGACGGCGAGGCGGTCGAAGAGCGAGCCGACATCGAGCGGCACCGACTCCCGCTCCGCGAGCTTCACGAGCATCTCGCGGACACGGCCCGGGATCGCGCGGATGGGCGCGGCGTCGGGATCCGCGAAGAGACGGCCGAAGTTGGTCGCCGCGAGGCGCTCGGCGATGCGCGCCGGTCCGTCGCAGACCACCGTGAACTGCGCGTCCTTCGGGAGGAAGCGCGCGAGGTCCTGCGCCGCGACGCCGCCCTGCAGCGACGCCAGCGAGGCCAGCGACGACAGGGCGAGCAGCACGGCCGGGAGATGCCCGGGGGCACGGGATGGGAGTCGGGTCATTCGGGCCTCGTGGGGGCGAGGATCGGGGGATCGGAAGACGGGACCGGTCGACGCCGCGCTCACGGCGCCTCCTGCCGGTAGACGAGCACGCGGTCGAAGGCGATCACGACGAGGTCGAGCCGGCCGTCGCCATCGACGTCGCCGGCGGCGATCTCGCGGGGCTCGCGCAGGTCCGAGTCGGCATCGCTCATCTCGAAGACCGGGAACGCGAGCGCGCGCGCGAAGTCCGGCGCGGCGTGGAGCTGCACGCCGTGGAGATCCGCATCGAGCACCGCGAGATCGCCGCGGCCATCCGCGTCGAGGTCGGCGCTCGTCCCGGAGTAGTAGACCGACTCGTCGGTCGGCGGATCCTGCGAGGCGAGCTCCTTCGCGCGGAACGCGTCGCCGCGGCGCACGCGCACGACGCCGGTCTTGCCGAGCACGAGCACGTCCTCGCCCAGCGCCAGCACGTGGGTCGGCGAGACCGGCGGCAGCTCGATCGAGCGCGCGCTGCCATCGACCGACACGAAGTGCAGGCGGTTCGTCTTGCGCTCGATGGCCGCGAGCGTGCCGGTCTCGAGCTGGAGGCCGAGGTCGAAGGCATCCGCCGCGGGCGGCACGTTGCGCTGCTGCAGGATGTCCGGCTGGCCGTTCGCCTCGAACCGGAAGCTGCGCGCGAAGCGCTCGCGGAACACGAGCAGGGCTTCGCCGGCGTTCTCGCGCACGATCGCGGCGAACGCGCCGTCCTCGATGCGCTGCGCGAAGCTCGCGCCCTCGTCGGCCTTCGGGTCGACGTCGGCGAACTTGCCACCGGCGGTGCCGCGCGCGACGCGCAGGCCTTCGCCCGGGGAGACGTAGGCGACATCGAGACCCGGCGTCGCATCGAAGTCGCCGAGCAGGAGCCGCAGGGGCTCCCCCGCGAGCCGACCGAGCTTGCACTCGGTGATCGGCTCGCCGAACTCGTCGCCCTTGCGGGCGATCGTGACGAGCGTCGCGTTCTTCGAGCGGTCGCGCAGCGCGCAGAAGATGCGGCCGTTCGCCGCCACGCCGACCGTGACGGGCTCGCCGCCGCCGGTGCCGATCCGCTCGGGGAAGCGATCCATCGGCGCCACTCCGCTCCGCCACGCGAGCGCCTTCTCGTCGGGACTCGCGAGCACGAGGTCGCAGCGGCCGTCGCCGTCGACGTCACCCGCCGCCAGGCTCGAGATGCCGACGAACGAGGGCACGGTCGCGACGCGGAAGCGCCCGTTCTCGTCGAGCAGGAGCGAGAGCTCGGCGCGCTCGGGTTGCGCGAGCGCGAGGTCGAGGTCGCCGTCGCCGTCGAAGTCGCCCTGCGCGAACGGGATCGCGCTGCGCTTCGTCGCAGGCACCGCGTCGATCTGGATCGCCTCGCCGCCACCGCTGCGCTCGACGCGCAGGAGGACCAGCTTGCGCCGCGGTCCCACGATCGCCGCGAGGGTCGGCCGCTCTTCGATCACGGGACCGGGGAAGAGCCCCGCGATGCTCTGCATCGGAAAGGCGAGCCAGGGCCCGAAGCCGCCGCGCCCATCGCCGCGCGCAACGCGCAGCGGCAGCTCGTCGATCGCCGCGCCGAGCACGAGGTCGAGTGCGCCGTCGCCGTCGGCGTCGGTCAGCAGGAAGCCGCTGATCGGCAGCTCGCCGGGATCGACGGCGGCCGTGACGCGCGGCGTGCCCGCGAGGTCGAAGACGCAACGCACGCCGTCGCGCGTCATGATCGCGAGCTCGTCCTTGCGATCGCCGTCGAGGTCGCCGACGCGCAGCGCATTGTCGGCCCGCTGCGGCCCGACCTCGATCTCCTGCGAGCGGCCCTCGCCGAGATCGACGATCACGCGCCCGCCGGCGCGGAGCTGCACGAGCGCGCGCTTCCCGTCGCCGCGCAGATCGGCGAGACCGAGCCCGGCCAAGGCACCCCGCAGATCGACCGCAGTCCGGCTCACGCTGCCGTCGCTCGCGACGCGCAGGGTCTCGACGTGCGCGCGCGTCGGATCGTGCAGCGTGATCTCGGCCTTGCCGTCCCCATCGAGGTCCAGGACGCGCAGGTACTCGATGCCCTCGGCCAGCTTGACCACGCTGGGCCCGACGAACCCGAAGCGCGCACGGAGCGCAGGGTCGATCGGCGGCGGTGTGGTCTGGGCACGGACCAGGGTTCCGGGCGCGAGCAGGGTGAGGGTGACGGCGAGGACGCCGAGGCGCGGTCGACTCATCTGGGCGCGGGAGGGTAGCGCGCGGGTCGGAAGGCCGTGAGCGCTGCCTCGGCGAAGTCCCCCCCCGCGGCCGCGCGGGCCGACAATGCGCGGCCGTGATAGCCTCCGAGGCCTCGTCGGCAGAGGCGCCCCCGGCTCGTCTCGCCGAAAGTCCGTCTGGCGGGAGGCTCGCCCCGCAATCCGGTTCCTCCGCGCCGGGTCGACCGATCCGCCGCGTCCCCCGCCCCGCTCCACGATGCCCGGCCACGATCGATCCATCGACGATGTCTCGCCGCCCGGCGAGCCGCCGCGCGAGGACGCCGGTGCGCCCGAACCGCAGGGTCGCGCCGCGTTCGACGTCGATCTCCTCTACCAGGAGCACGCCCGCGCCCTCTTCGCCTGGGCGAGCCTCCGCCTCGGCCCCGAGCTGCGGCTCGCGATCGGTCCGGCCGACCTCGCGCAGGAGGTCTGGCTGCGCGTCACGCGCCTCGCGAGCCGGCGCGACGCAGCGCACGGTTCGCCGCGCGCCTGGCTCTTCGCCGTCGCCAAGCTCGTGCTCTACGAGGTGCAGCGCGACGTCCGCCGCCGCCGCGCGGAGCTGCCCGCCGGCGGCAGCACGCAGCGTCTCGACGCCCTGAACGAGATCCCCCCCGAGGTCACGAGCCTCACGCAACGCCTCGCCCGCGACGACGCCGTCCGCGTCTTCCTCGCCCGCGCCGCCGAGCTCGACGAGACCGACCGCAAGCTGCTCATCCACCTCGGCCTCGAGGCCATGCCACAGACGGAGGTGGCCGCGCGCCTGGAGATGGGTTACGAGGCGCTCGCCAAGCGCTGGCAGCGCCTGCGCGCCCGCGTGAGGGATTGGCCCATTGCGCGGGAGATCGCGGAGGACCCGTAGGTCGAAGGGGTCCTGCTCGCGGACGGATCGGGCCGCCGACCCGGCGCAGAGGGCCCGAGCTCAGCCCCCCGCCCGCGATCCGACCAATCGCGCGTAATAGGCGCGCGCCACGGGCAGCGGATGGACGGGCCAGGCGTGCAACGTGCCGTCCTGGGCGCCCATCACGACCCACTCGCCGTCGCCGCGGAAGGCGGCGCTGCGGATCGCGCCGTGCGCGCCGCGGACCATCGAGTGGCGTTCCTTCCGGTCGAGATCCCAGAGGCAGGCGGTGCCGTCGCGGGAGGCGACGAGGAGCAGCGCGCCGTCGGGCGAGAACGCCAGGGCGGAGACGACCGCATTGGGCAGCGCGGCGCGATCCACCTGGTGGACCGCACCGCTGGTCGGGTCGAACCAGGTCCAATCGCTGACCCCGCTGTGCGAGGCGGCATACCAACGGCCCTGCGGATGGACCGCGATGACCATGGACAGCTCCTGACCGAGCGCGTGGGTGCGGATGAACTCGGGCCGACCGTCGTCGAGACGCCAGGTCGCGAAGAAGTCGCTGCGATTGCCGGCGACCAGCCGATTGCGCGTGCGGTCGATCGCGAGGTCCGTCACCTGCCCGAGGACGTCGACGTCGATGCGCGAGCCGGCATCGAAGGAGGCGAAGTCGTGCCGCAGGACACCGCTGCGCAGATCGCTGACGAGGACGCGCCGGTCGGCGCCCCCGGTGACGACGATCCCGCGCTCCTCGTCGACGAGCGCGACGAGGCACGCCGCGGCATGGCGCGGCAGCTCCGCGAGGAGCGAGCCGTCGTGCGCGTCGAAGCTCGCGACCCGACCGTCGTCCGCGATCGTGAGCACGCGACGGTCGTCGTCGAAGAAGCGCGCGTCGTGCAGCGGCGCACCCGCGTCGCCGAGCACGAGAGGCCCGGGTGCCGCGTTCGTCGAGGGGACGACGGCGTGGATGCGCGCGCGACCGTCGGCACAGGCCGTGACGATCCGGTCGCCGCCCTGCGCGAAGCGCGCGCGCGCGAGCGGCGCCGGATGCGGCCACCGCGCGAGCACGACGCCGGATTGCGGGTCCCAGAGCGACGCGACCCCATCGCGCGCGGCACTGAGCACGGACCGGCCGTCCTGCGCATAGGCGACCGACACGACCGCGCCCTGGTGCAGATGTGCGCGCGGCGCGTGCGGCAGATGACCGACGCAGGCGACGTGGAGGCCACGCGAGTCGAGGTAGGCGAGCCGATCCCCCGCCCGGTTCCAGACGATGTCCGACGGATAGCGCTGCTCCCAGAGCACCCGCGCGGTCTCGGTCCAGGTCTGCGTCTCGTACACCCTCAGCGTGCCGTCCTTGAGCACGACGGCGAGCTGCCGGCGGTCCTCGCTCCAGGCGCCGCGATCGAAGGGCCGTGTCGTCGCGCTGGTCACGCGGAAGGTCCGTCGCCGCGTCGCGAGGTCCCAGACCGTGAGCCCCTCGAAGCCCGCCGTGACGATCTGTTCGCCCCCGGGACAGAAGCTGCCCCAATGCACGTCCCGGTATTGCTCGCCCTCGACCTCGATCTCCAGCAGGAGCGCCCGCGTCGCACCGTCGTAGACGCGCACGACGGGGCCGATGCCCGTGACCAGCACGCGCTCGCCGCGCTCGTCCCAGGCCATCCACGACACGCTCTGACCGAGCAGCCCGACCTCGCCGAGGCATTGGCCGCTGCGCACGTCCACGACGTGCATGCGCCCCGACGCGAGACCGTCGCCGCGTTTGCGATCGAGCGTCCGCATCACGCAGCGCCAGCCGTCGGGGCGGAACGCGATCTGCTCGATGAAGCCGTCGACACCCTCGCAGCGCCGCGGCGGCAGCTCGCCGGCGAGGTCGACGAACCAGAGCACGCGGTCGGAACCGGTGAGTGCCACATGGCGCCCGTCGTCGGACCAGATCGCGTCGGTCCATTGCGAGAGCGCCGGATCCGAGTGGATGCGCAGCTCGGGGAAGGGCAGGCGCTCGAGCGTGTCGGTGCGGTAGCGACGTGAGATGCCATCGCGGCCGGTGGCGATGAGCTCGCGCCGGTCCCTGCTCCCGCTCACCCGGAACACGCCCTCGTTGCAGACGCGCACGCGACGCCGGACCTCGCCGCTGGTCGCGTCGACCAGGGCGAGGTCGCCCCCCACGGTCGCGAGCACGAGCAGGGAATCGTCGGCCGAGAAGAAGCTGCGCTCGACGATCTTGCTGCCGAGCCGGCCGGGTTCGAAGACGAGCGCATCCGGGCTGCGCGCCAGGAGCTCGAGCAGGGGCTGATTGAGCTTGCGCTCCGGGGCGTCGTCGGCGGCCGCGAGCACGCGGGCCAGCGATTCGATCGGACGGTCCTGCAAGGACAACGCCTCGATCGCCGCCTGCCAGGCGAGCAGACTGCGCCGCTGCTGGGCGACCTGCACGAGCAGGGTCGAGGTCACGGCGAGCGCGATGGTCAGGGTCGCCGTGGCCACCGCGATCACCGGGTGACGGCGCAGCCAGCGGTGGAGCCGGAGCGAGACGCCGAGCGGCCGGGCCGCAATGGGGCGATGTTCGCGGAGACGGCGCAGGTCCTCCGCCAGGGCGAGTGCCGTCGGATAACGCCGCTCGCGGTCCACGTCCAACGCCGCGTCGACGACGAGCGCCAGGTCGCGCGGGATCGCCGCATTGAAGCGGGCGGGGTCGCGGCGATCGCCGGCCAGCACGCGCCGCAGGATGGCCTCGGTCGAGTCGCCGGAATACGGGCGCTCGAGCGTGAGGCACTCGTAGAGCGTGACCCCGAGCGCATACACGTCGCAACGACGGTCGAGGTCGTGTCGCCCGAGGCACTGCTCGGGCGCCATGTAGGCGACCGAACCGAAGAGCTCGCCGGATCGCGTGATGAGCCGCGAGTCCTCGCCGTCCTCGGTGCGCGCGAGCCCGAAGTCGAGGAGGACGGGACGGCCGTCGGCATCGACCATCACGTTCTGCGGCTTCACGTCGCGATGCACCACGCCGGCCTCGTGCGCCGCGTGCAGGGCTCGCGCCGCGGCCTCGATGAACACGAGCACGCGCTCGATGCGCGGCGCGCTGTCGGGCAGGGCGGCGAGCAGCTCGTCGGACGGCGGATCCGGTCGCTCGCGCGCGCGACGCAGCCGCTCGGCGAGGGTCTCGCCGGCGACGTAGCGCATCGCCAGGAACGGTTGTTCGCCCTCGAGCCGAGCCTCGTAGATGCCGCAGATCCCCGGATGGTCGAGGCGCGCGAGGGCACTCGCCTCGCGCTGCAGGCGCTCGCGCCGGGCCGAGGAGAGGAACAGCGGCCCGTGCGCGAGGAACTTCAACGCGACGGGCCGATGCAGGCGCGTGTCCTCCGCGAGCCAGACGACGGCCTGGCCACCGCGTCCGAGCTCGCGCCGCAGCGCATACGGCCCGCACGTCGTGGTGTGCGGCGCGGCGTCCTCGCGCTCGAGCTCCTCGAGTTCGCGCGCGATGCGCGTCTCGAAGCCGGGGAACAGCGCGAGGTATTCGGCCGTGCTGCGGCGTCGACCGACCGCGCGATCCTCCTGCACGATGGCGAGCAGATCGCAGGCGGCGGCGTCTTCGCGCGGATCGGAGAGCGACGTCATGACGGGCGGGCTGCGAGCGCCGGCACCGGGAGCGGGGACCGGCGCGGCGGAGGCGACGCCGAAGAATGTCCGCGAGGCGGCCGGTCTGGACAGGGAGAAGCCGACGGTTCCGCGCCGACTCCGCACGGCCTACGCTCCGGAGATGCCGTCGGCCGTCGTGTTCTCCGCCCTCTGCTCCCTCGCGCCGTTCCTCCAGGATCCGTCCACGCCAACGGCCGAGGCCCGAACGGGCGTCCCCGCGGCGAGCGCCCCGGCACGCACCGCGTCCCTCGAGGACTTCGAGCTCGGGGACGAGCGCTCGCTCCGCGGCACCGTGCTCAAGGAGACGGGCGACGCGGTCTTCGTCGACCTCGGCTTCGACGTCGTCCGCGTCCCGCGCAGCGCCATCCTGCGGCGGAGTCCCGTCGGCGGCGGCAGCGAGGAGACGGCCGTCCGCGACGCCGGCATCTGGTTCGCCCGCCGCGGCAAGGAGCAGCCCGTCGCCGATGCCGCGCGCTCCGTCGGCGGCGCGGTCGTGCGCATCGAGAGCCCGAGCGGCCAGGGCTCGGGTTTCCTCACCAGCCGCGACGGCCACATCGTGACCAACTTCCACGTGGTCGAGGGCGAGCTGAAGGTCGACGTCGTCCTCTACGTGCGCGACGGCGAGGCGCTGCGCACGCGCACCCTGCGGGAGATCCCCGTGCTCGCCGCCAATCCGGCGATCGACCTCGCGCTGGTGAAGATCGAGCCGCCGAAGGACCTCGAGCTCCAGCCCGTCCCGCTCGGGGATTCCGACGAGGTGCGCGTCGGCGCCGAGGTCTTCGCGATCGGCGCGCCGATCGGACTCGACCGCACCGTGAGCTCGGGCATCGTCAGCGTGACCGACCGCGCCTTCGAAGGGCACACGATGTTGCAGATCACGGTGCCGATCAATCCGGGCAACTCCGGTGGCCCGCTCTTCAACCTCCGCGGCGAGGTCGTCGGCGTGAACAGCGCCGGCTACATGGGCATGCAGGGCCTGAACTTCGCGATCCCCTCGCGTTACGTGCGCGACTTCCTCACCAACCGCAGCGCCTTCGCCGTCGACGAGACCCGCAGCGAACACGGCGTGCACTTCCTGCCCGCGCCGCGGCGACCGAAGGGCTGATCCGTCGTATCGCGGACATGCTCTGAACCATCGACAGCAAGCCGAGGATCACGGTCGTGCTCCTCGCCGTCGCCGCCGGCCTCGCGCTCCAATTCGCCGCCGGACTCGAGCACGCGGGGCTGATCGGTCTCCTCGCCGGCCTGCTGGTCGCGCAGTTCGTGCGCGGCGGACGCGCGTGCGGACGACCGCCGACGGAGGGCTGATCGGGAGCTCCGCAGCGGCCGTTCGGCCGCGGCTCCGCGCGGCGCGCGCGCAGTGGCGGGCGAGGCCCGAGCGGGGCATCCTGCTCGCCCGAGCGCCGCGCCCGATGCCCTTCCCCCACTCCGACGCCTGCGACCTGCGCCTCGCGCGCGACGAGGACTCACCGGGCATCGTGGCCCTCGTCGGGCTCTGCTTCCGACCCTACGCGCACTGCTGGCTCGACGTGAACCGCGAGGAGCCGGGGCTCCTCTCCCCGACGCGGTCCTTCGCGCGCTTCTGGGTGCTCGTCCACCGCGAGCGGGTCTTCGCGACGATCGCCTGCACCGAGCACGCGGTCGACGCGGGCGACGGCACCGGGCCGCGGCCGGGCGTGGAGCTCAAGAAGTGCTACGTCCACCCGGCGCTGCGGCGGCAGGGCGTCGCGAGGCGCCTCGTCGGCCTGGTCGAGGACCACGCCCGCACGGGCAGACGCCCGCTCGTCGAGCTCTGGTCGGACACCCGTTTCGAGACCGCCCATGCGGTCTACGCCGGACTCGGCTACTGGAAGACCGGCGAGCGACGCGCATTGAACGACATCTCCGACACGGAGGAGTTCCGCTTCGTGAAGCGGCTCGCCCCGTGACCAGCCACCTCGCGCCATGAACACGACCACGACGCCCCGCACGCAAGACGTCCCGAAGACCCGTGACGCCTTCCTCGCCGAGCTGGCCCGCCTGCGGACCGCCTTCGACCGCATGCAGCCGCTCGTCGAGCTGACGGTCCGCGATCACGCCCTCGACTGCGAGGGCTACGTCGTGGTGTGGAACACGCTGGAGAAGGGCGGCATCGCGAAGGGCGGCACGCGGGTGACGCCGAGCGTCTCTCTCGACGAGGTCAAGATGCTCGCGCGCACCATGGCGCTGAAGAACGCCGCCGCGGGCCTGCCGCTCGGCGGTGCCAAGTCGGGGGTGCGCGCCGACCCCTGGGCCGCCGACATCAAGCAACGCTTCCAGGCGATCAGCCGCCGCTTCGCGTGCCTCTTCCCGGAGCACGGCGGCCCCTTCGGCGGTCTCGGCTACGACATCGGCGCCCGCCCCGAGTTCTGCGACTGGTTCATCGAGGCGACCGGCATGCCCCAGCGCTTCACCGGGAAGACGCGGGCCCGCGGCGGCACCGACTACGACGTCGAGGGCATCGCCGGCCTCGGCGTCGCGGTGGCGGCGCGCGACGCGCTGGCCTGGCAGGGCCAGAAGAGCGCGGGCGCCCGCTTCGCCGTGCAGGGCCTCGGCGCGATGGGTGCCGGCGTCGTGCGCTGGTTCGCGAGCTACGGCGGGCGCCTGGTCGCGCTCGCGGATCCGGTGGTCGGTGGCTCCTGGTCGCTGCCGGCCGATCTCGCCGACGACGTGCATCGCGAGCTCGTCGGGAAGATCGCCGTCCGCGACTACGCGGCGACGCGATCGATCCTCGACGCGGTCGGGCGCGCGGAGAAGGAGGGCGACGCCGTGCTCTACAGCGAGGTCGACGTGCTCTTCCCGAGCGCGCGGCAGGACGTGATCCACGTCGGCAACGTCGATCGCATCCGGGCGCGCATGCTGAGCGAGGGCGCGAACGGCCCGTGCTCGAGCGACGCGCGCGATCGCATGCATGCGCGCGGCGTCACCGTGCTGCCCGACTTCCTCGCCAATCCGGGCGGGATCATCGCGGCCTACGTCGAGATGACGAGCAAGGTCGCCGACAAGGTGGCCGAGGCCAAGGCGATGACCGAACGCGTGATCGGCGACAACGTGCGCCACGTGCTCGAGGTCGCGAAGACGCTCGGCGTCGCGCCGACCCAGACCGCGACCTTCCTCGCGCTCCAGCGGATCCTCGGCAAGTGACGGAGCGCTTCGCCGCCGCCGCGGCGCAGCCGCTGCTGGCGTTCCTCGCGGAACGCCTGCCCGGCTGGAAGAAGAACACGCTGCGGGAGCGCCTCGAGTCCGGCTGCGTGCGCGTGAACGGCGAGGTGATCGTGCGCGCGAACCATGCGCTCGCTCCGGGCGACGTCGTGGAACTCGCCGCGCGGGCCTCGGCGCCGACGACACCGGTCGCCCCACGGGGTGCGACCCTGCTCCACGGCGACGAGGAGCTCGTCGCGATCGACAAGCCGGCGGGCCTGCTCTCGGTCTCGACCGAGCGCGAGCGCGAGCGCACGGCGCTGGCGATGCTGCGGCACTCGCTCTCGCGGCCCGGCCGCGAAGCCACGCTCTGGCCCGTGCACCGCCTCGACCGCGAGACCTCGGGTGTGCTGCTCTTCGCGCGCACGCGCGTGGCGCTCGAGACCGTCCAGGCGCGCTGGGACGAAGTGCGCAAGACCTACTTCGCCGTGGTCGAAGGCCGCCTCCGCGACCCGGAGGGTCGCATCGAGAAGCCCCTGGTCGAGGACGGCGAGTTCCGCGTCCGGGTCGGCGAGGGCCCCGGCAGCAAGCCGGCCGCGACCCGCTATCGGGTGCGGGAGAGCGGCGCGTCACGCAGCCTGCTCGAGGTCGAACTCGAGACGGGTCGCAAGCATCAGATCCGCGTCCACCTTGCCGCGATCGGCCACCCGGTCGTCGGCGACGCGCGCTACGGGCAGGAGGGCCCGCGGCTCGGACTCCACGCCTGGCGGCTCGAACTCCGCCACCCGAAGGACGGCCGCCGCCTCGTCCTCGAGGCGCCGATGCCGGGCGCCTTGACCGCGCTCCTGCGGGCGGGCTCCCGCACCGACTGAGAGCCCGAGAGAGAGTCCATGGTACGGGCTCTCAGATGCCTGCTGGTGGCCGCATCCGCGGCCACGCAGAGGTCGAGAGACGGATCGTCTCTCGAGCTCTGAGGCGACATCCTGCCGGGTCGCGCGGTCTCCCATGAAAGACCGTGCCGGCGCGAGCGTCGTCCCGATGCGGCGACTTGGCCGTGCCCGAGTGCCGCGTCTCCCGCGTCGACACAGCCACCACCATGGGCAGCAGACAGTTCATCTACTCGTTCGAAGAGGGGAATGGCCGCGACAAGATGTTGCTCGGCGGCAAGGGCGCCAATCTCTGCGAGATGACGCAGATCGGGCTCGCCGTCCCGCCCGGCTTCACGATCACGACCGAGGCCTGCCTCGCGTATCTCGAGCAGGGTCGCCTGCCTCAAGGCCTGATGGACGACGTGCGTCGCCACATGGCCGCGCTCGAGAAGAAGACCGGCAAGGGCTTCGGCGCGGCGACCAACCCGCTGCTGGTCTCGGTGCGCTCCGGCTCGGCGATGTCGATGCCCGGGATGATGGACACGATCCTCAACCTCGGGCTGAACCGGCAGACCCTCGCCGCGCTGATCGCGGCGACGAAGGACGCGCGCTTCGGCCACGACGCGCATCGCCGCTTCGTGCAGCTCTTCGGCAAGATCGCGCTCGGCGTGCCGGACGAGCGCTTCGACGCCGCGATGGCCCAGACGAAGAGCAGGCACGGCGTGCGTCACGACGTGGAGCTCTCCGCGACGGCGCTCGAGGAGCTCGCCCGCGAATTCGAGCGGATCGTCACCGCGCACACGGGCAAGCCCTTCCCCAGCGATCCATACGAGCAGCTCGAGATCGCCATCGCCGCCGTCTTCCGCTCCTGGAACGGCAAGCGCGCGGTCGACTACCGCCGCCAGTTCAAGATCACGAAGGACATGGCCAACGGCACGGCGGTGAACGTCTGCACGATGGTCTTCGGCAACCTCGGCGACGATTGCGCGACCGGCGTCGGCTTCACGCGCAATCCGGCGACCGGTGAGAACCAGATGTACGGCGAGTACCTGGTGAATGCGCAGGGCGAGGACGTCGTCGCCGGCATCCGCACGCCGAAGCCCCTCGCGGCCATGGCGCAGGAGATGCCGGAGCTGCACCGCCAGCTCGTCGCGCTGCGCGACCGGCTCGAGAAGCACTACCGCGAGGTGCAGGACTTCGAGTTCACGATCGAGAAGGGCCGGCTGTACTGCCTCCAGACGCGCAACGGGAAGATGAACGCGCGGGCCACGGTGATCACGTCGACCGAGATGCTCCGCGAGGGCCTGATCGACGAGAAGCGCGCGCTCTCGCGCGTGAACCCCTCGCTGCTCGAGCAGCTCATGGTGCCGACCCTCGCGCCGAAGCACGGCGCACGGGCGATCGCCCGCGGCCTCGCGGCATCGCCCGGAGCCGCCTCGGGCAAGGTCGTCTTCGACGCCGACACCGCGGAGGCCCGCGGCAAGACCGGCGAGAAGATCATCCTGGTGCGCGAGGAGACGAAGCCCGAGGACATCCACGGCTTCTTCGCCGCGCAGGGCATCCTGACCAGCCGCGGCGGCAAGACCTCGCACGCGGCGGTCGTCGCGCGCGGCATGGGCAAGCCCTGCGTGTCGGGCTGTGAGGCGATCCACGTCGAGCCGCGCGAGCGGCGCGCCAAGGTCGGCGATCACGTGCTCGCCGAGGGCGACGTCATCACGATCGACGGCAGCACCGGCGACGTCTTCCTCGGCGCGATCCCCACGGTGGAGGCCGAGTTCTTCGATGAGCTCCGCCAGCTCCTCGAGAAGGCGGATCGCCTCGCGACGCTGAAGGTCTTCGCCAATGCCGACACGCCGCGCGACGCGGAGCGCGCGCGTCGCTTCGGGGCGATGGGCATCGGGCTCTGCCGCACCGAGCGCATGTTCAACGACCCCGAACGCCTCCCGATCGTGCAGGAGATGATCCTCGCCGACGACGTGGCGCAGCGCCGTGCGGCGCTCGATCGATTGCTGCCGATCCAGCGCCAGGACTTCCGCGGGATCTTCGAGGCGATGGCGGGCCTGCCGGTCACGGTGCGGCTCCTCGATCCCCCGATCCACGAGTTCCTGCCCACGGCCGAGCAGCTCGAGTTCGAGATCCGTCATCTGCGCGACCTGCGCCGCGCGATCCGCAGCATGGGTGAGCTCCCCGACACCCTGAAGCTGCTCGACCCCGAGCTGCACCGCCAATACGTGGACAGCATCGACCATCTGCACGGCTCGCTGGCGCGCTATCAGCGCTCCCACGCGATCGAGCAGCTCCTCATGAAGAAGGAGACGATGCTGCACAAGGTGCACGTGCTGCACGAGGTCAATCCGATGCTCGGGCACCGCGGCGTCCGGTTGGGCATCACCCACCCCGAGATCTACGCGATGCAGATCCGCGCCATCCTCGAGGCCTGCGCCGAGTGCGTGCTCGCGAAGGTCGACGTGCGCGCGGAGATCATGGTGCCGCAGGTCTGCACCGCCGTGGAGCTCGAGCGCGTGCGGAAGCTCGTCGCCGAGATCCAGCCCGAGGTCGAAGCCCGCTATGGCACCAAGGTGAGCGTCAAGTTCGGCTCGATGATCGAGGTCGTCCGCGCCTGCATGCGTGCCGCCCGCCTCGCGGAGCACGCGGAGTTCTTCTCCTTCGGCACGAACGACCTCACCCAGGCGACCTTCTCCTTCTCGCGGGAGGACGCCGAGAACAAGTTCCTGCCGATGTACAACGAGACCGGCATCCTGCGCGACAACCCCTTCGAGGTCCTCGACGTGAAGGGCGTCGGCCGCCTCATGCAGATGGCCGTGCAATGGGGCCGCACGACCCGCAAGGACCTGAAGGTCGGGATCTGCGGCGAACAGGGCGGGCACCCCGACTCGATCCGCTTCTGCCATTACCTCGGCCTCAACTACGTCTCCTGCTCCGCGCCGCGCGTGCCGATCGCCCGCCTGGCCGCCGCCCAGGCAAGGCTGCGCGAAGCGGAGTACGACGAGAGCGTCTTCGCCTGAGACCGGGCGGCCGTGCGCGAAAGCTGGCGGGGTCTGAGGGCTTGACAGCCGCGGCTCCCTGCCGCAGCCTGCCCCGCGGTCAAGAACAGTCCCCAAGGAGGATCTGGATGAGCTCGCACGCAATTCGACTCGCAGCGAGGGAGATGCCGGACAGGACAGGACAGGACAGGACAGGACAGGACTCGGCGTCCGAATCGACTCGCTGAGTTCCTGCTGATCGGGGTGACCTTGTCTGCTCCCACGCTGGCACAGTCCGTGGCCTCGGGCTCGTTCCACGTCTACGTCGACCCGATCCACGGCGACGACTTGCGGGCTGCTGCCCGGAATCCCGTCGGTGACAACTCCCCGGGCTCGCAGGCGCGGCCGCTGCAGCGGCACCCCTTTCCCACCGCGGTCTCCGGCAACCTCAAGCACGCCCCATACCCCTTCCGCACGATCAAGAAGGCCGTCGAGTACATCGAGGCCTGGCCCACGAAGGACCCCACGACGGGGCGCTCGCTGCCGTACGTGAACACGCAGGTGAGCCCGCAGGAGATGGTCGACTTCGTCGTCATCCACCTGATGCCCGGGCTCTACGGGCCTCGCCGCGCTTCGGTGCCCGCGGCGAGTGAGGAATACGAACCTGCCAGCGGTCTGCCCTGGAACGGGGAGCAGTACCCCATCGAGCTCCCGCCCCGCGTCTCCCTGCAGGGCGGCTCCGCGCTCGACACGATCCTCGACGCGAGGGGCTACGCGGATCCCGCGTTCGCCGACCGGAGCCTCCTCTCCCTCGGGGTCCTCGTGCGGGATTCCACCGGCAGCCCCAGGCAGGCAGCCGCCGATGGGTACACCATGTCCTTCATCGACTCGGTGACGATCCGAGGGACGAGCTGGACCCAATCGGCACCTTCGCCGGGCGGCGGATGGATCATCACGGCGGGAACCAACGGCGAGAACGGTGTCGCCGTCGCGATCCGCGGTCCGCTCGGCATCGCACCGACGATCAGCAACTGCTTCATCGTCGGCAACCAGATCGGAGTCGGGCTCTTCGACCCCAGCGGTTCCGCCGACGACGGCAACCACCACCGCCCGCGCCTGATCGGGAACAGCTTCGTCTGGAACAACATCGGCCTGTACAGCCGCTATCAGGCCGGCTCCGTCGGCACCTCGCGGCCGATCCTCCTCAACAACCTCTTCGATCCCGTCCTCTGGGACCAGAGCGCGATCCAGGTGCCCACCTGGCTGGCAGCCGTGTACGGGGGCCCGGATCCGATCAACTCGTGCTTCGAAGGCATCGACCCCTCCGACCTGATCGCACACGTGCCTGGGTGCAGCGACGCCACGACGGGTCTGCCGCCCCTCGTGCGGAGCTTCAATGCCTACCTGCCCCAGCACGCGAACGCCGGGATGGTCTCGAAGCAGTTCTTCACGGAGCCGCGGAGTGGGCTCGGCCCTCCGCCCCCACCGATCGTCGACCTCGGTCTGGCCGGAATCTCCCCGCCGAACTCCCTCTTCGCGCTGCGTGCGGATCTCTACGTGCGCGACGCCATCGCCCGCCAGGGCCATCCGCTCGTGTCGCGCCACGACTTCAGGCTCGCACCGATGGTCCGCGCCGCGACGACGGCGACCACGTTCCGCAACCCGCTCGTGAACCAGGGCATCTCGCTGCGCGGTGGCCCCATCGAGTTCCATCATTTCAATCTCTCGGGCCCGCCGACGATCGCGAGCATCAGCACGCCGCCGGGTGCGCCGAGCGACGACCTAGCGCGCTTCCACTGCCTCGACTGGGACGGTGAAGGCTTCGGCAATCCGCGCGAGGCGCGGCGGACGGACCTCTTCGCCTCGGGCATGCACCTCGCCGAGCCCTTCGCCTGCGCGGGATTCGTCGATCTGGGCGCCGACGAGGTCGGCGAGCTGATCGTCGCCGGCTACCTCGATGACACGCGCACGTTCTCCCGGCCACACACCACGCTCGTCTCGGGCACCGGTCGTGCCCCGCAGACGCTGCAACTCGCCGACGCCAGCAGGCTCTTCTTCCTCAACCTCACCGACGCCGCGGGCAACCCCGCGTCCTACGTCGGCCCCCAGATGAACCTGCGCTTCGACTCGCGGGTCATGACGCCACCGACGACGGTCTCCTCGGCGCCTCTGGGCGGCGTGGGCGAACCCATCGGCCCGGAGTGGTACGCACAGCTCGGTCCGACGCACAATCCCTTCGTCGTCCCGGGCGTCGATCCGGCGCTCCCCGAGGCATTGACGAGCGGCCAGTTCCAGGTCTTCCCCCTGCCGGCAGACAAGGCGATGCGCTTTGAACTGGTGCGCACCGGGCCGATCGCGACGCATTACCCGAGCTTCTGCCGCTCCCGGGTGGTCGATCTCGGGCCGCATGTGTTGGAAGACATCAGGCTCGATCCCAACCCCGCGACCAGGGATGTCGACTACGCGGAATACGATTTCCTGTGCCCAGGCTTTGTCGTCGCGGATCGCCAGCACGACATCTTCGGCGCCAACCCATGGTTCGACATGGGTGACTTCAGCTCGAATCCCGGACAGAACGACAACAAGTTCCTCTACATCGACGTCGCTCTCGGACGACGACTGCGCCACGGGACCCTCAACCCCCCGCTCACGATCTTCGAGGACCCGATCCAGGTCGCGGGCAGCGGCTTGGTCGAGTCGTTCCTCTTCCGCAACGCCACCCATCCCTTGCTGCTCTGGGGGGTGACTCTCTTCCCATACACCGTCGCCGGTCCGAACGGCATCTCCGCGGGCGATCCGGCCTGGTTCGCATCGGCCTTCGGCATGGCAACGGATCGTCCCTGGTACGCCGTGCGGGTGAACATGGAGCTCTTCGACCCTGACAACCCGGCCTGGAGCTTCTTCGGCGAGCCCGTGAACAATCTGCAGAGCTTCCTCGTGATCGACGAGGCGCCGGCCATGCCCGGCTCGCCCTCCGGAGGCGAGCTCCAGGCACCGGTTCTGCGTGCAACCGAAACCACGCTGGCCGAGCGGCGCGAAGCACTGCGGCTCAGCGGCGAACGCCGCGCGGAGGGACGGCGATGAGAGTCCCCTGCTTGCTCGCCCTCGCGCTCGGTGCCAGCCTCCTGCCGCCTGCGTTCGCTCAGGGCCAGGCGGCAGGCGCGCAGCGACCCTACATCGAGCCGCTGCTGCG
>JADLHO010000167.1 GCA_020848735.1 Planctomycetota bacterium
CCGGACCGGACTTTCCCCGGGTCCGCCCTGCGGGGCGACCCGGCTCGCGCGGCGTCGAACCCGGGCCGCCGTATTCGACGCAACCCCGCGCAAGACCCTCGCCGGAGGGCTCGCGGGCTCAGACCAGGAGGTTGTGCTGCACGGCGTACTTCGAGAGATCGACGTTGTTGCGCAGGCCGAGCTTGCCGAGCAGGCGCCTGCGGTGGGTGCTGACGGTCTTCACGCTCAGGCTGAGATCGGCGGCGATCTGCGTGAGCGTGCGCCCCTGCGCGATCATCAGGAAGACGCTGAACTCGCGGGTCGTCAGGGCCTCGTGGGGGAGGGACGTCGCGGGGGCGTTCAGGCGGTCGACGAGCTGGCGCAGCGTGCCCGCGCTCACGCTCCGGCGCCCGGCTGCGACGTCGCGCACGGCCGTCACGAGCTCGGCGGGTGCGCTTTCCTTGGTGAGGTAGCCCGCGGCACCGGCCTTGATCGCCCGCAGGGCGAATTGCTCCTCGGGAAACATGCTGAGCATCAGCACGGGCAGCTCGGGCTTCACGGCCTTCAGGTGCGCGAGGATCTCCAGGCCGCTCTTGCCGGGAAACGAGATGTCGAGCAGGACGATGTCGAGCGGCAGCTCGCGCACGAGGCGCAGCACCTCGGCGGCATCGCCGGCCTCGGCGACGACCTCGACCTCGGGGGCGTCGGTGAGGATGCGGCGAATGCCCTCGCGCACGATCGCGTGATCGTCGGCGACGAGAATGCGGATCCTCTCCATGCGGCGGTGCTCAGGCCTGCCCGGGCGGACGACGCGTCGCGGCCGCGGACGATCGTCGTGGCACTGCCGCCCTCTGCGCCGCGCGGGCGCCGACGCGAGGGGACGCGGACCGTTCGACAGATGGCGCCGTGGCCCGGTCGACCGATGCCGATGCCGATGCCGATGCCGATGCCGATGCCGATGCCGATGCCGGTGCGGGCGCAGCGACCTCGCCGGGCAGCGGTCGGGGCATCGACAGCAGGACTTCCGTGCCCTTCGGTCGCGCCCGACGGACGAGCAGCGCACCACCGACGGAGCGGGCGCGCTCGGCCATGCCCAGCAGACCGAGCGACGCGGGACCGTTCCCGCGCGCGACGGGCATGCCCTTGCCGTCGTCGGCGATGCGCAGCTCGATCAGCGCGCCGACCGGGCGCAACGCGACGTGCACCCGGGATGCGTCGGCATGGCGGGCGACGTTCGTGAGCGACTCCTGCAGGATCCGGAAGATGGTCGTCGCGGCCCGGCCGTCGATGTCGGCGGAGACGTCTGCGAGCCGCGTGCGGCAGGCGATGCCCGTGCGGCGCTGGAATTCGGTCACGTAGTGCTGGATCACCGCGTCGAGGCCGCCGTGGTCGAGCAGGCTCGGCCGCAGGCTGGTGGCGAGGCGGCGCACCGAGGTGATCGTGGCGTCGATGTCGCGCTCCAGTTGTGCGAGCTGCCGGCTGCGCTCCGCCGGATCGTCGGCCGCGCGGCGCAGCCAGCTTGCGTCCATGCGCACCCGCGTGAGCTGCGCTCCAAGCTCGTCGTGCAGCTCGCGGGCGATGCTGCGCCGTTCCTCCTCGATCGCCGATTGCAGCCGCGCCGAGAGCTCGCGGTAGCGCGATTCGCTCTCGCGCACCGAGGCTTCGAGCCGCTTGCGGCGGGTGACGTCGTGGATGAATCCGAACCAGACGATGCTGCCGTCGGGCTGGCGCTCCGGCTCCGCGCGCCCCTCCACCCACAGCTCGCCCTTGGTCGGGTTCAGGACGCGCCATTCCCCCTGCAAGGTCGACAGGGTGCCGGCCGAATCGCGGATGCCGGCCGCGAGCCGTTCGCGATCGGCCGGATGGATGCGCTCCCAGACCGGGGCGTCGTCCTGTGCGACGTCCCGCGGGCGCAGGCCGTAGATCGCTTCGATGCCGGGGGAGGCGTACGGCGCGCTCGTCCGGCCCTTGCGATCGCGCCGGAAGGAGTAGAGGGTGCCCGGCACGGCGGAAGCGAGCTTCTCGAGCTGCGCCTGCAGCGCGATGCGCTCGTGCAGCGACTGCTCCGCCGTCTTGTGCGCCGTGATCTCCTCGTGGACGATGACACAATGATGCCGACCGTCGCTGCGCAGCGCCGTGCCGTGGGCGACGAACCAGCGCGTCCCGCCGGGGCCTTCACAGGCGTACTCCTGCGAGAACTCGGTCGTCCGGTTCTGCAGGAGCGAGCGGATCGCGCGCGCCATCGCGACCGCCCCGCGACGGTTGCGGCCACGTACCGCTTCGCACACCTGCAGGTAGTTCGCCTTCCCGCTCGTCACGCGAGCGGAGACGCCCTGCGCCAACGCCGTCTGCCGCCAGGCGCGATTCACCGCGATGATGCGGCCCCTGCCGTCCAGCACGCACAGCGGGGCGGTGAGCGCGTCGATCGTCGCGCGCGCGAATTCCTCGGAGGCACGCAGGTTCGCCTCGGCCAGCCGACGCGCGGAGATGTCCTGCAGCGTCGCGACCAGCTTGCGCTCGGTACCGAATCGGACCGCCGAGACCGCGACGTGCAGCGGAAAGCTGGAGCCGTCGCGCCGCCGGCCGATCAATTCGCGGTCCTGCCTGCGTGGCGCCGACTTGCCCGACCCGGGGCGGGCGGCCGTGCGAAGGAAGGTGCTGCTGCCCCGGATCATCCGCTCGAGCGGACGGCCCAGCATCTCCCGCGCGGTACGGCCGAACATGCGCTGCGCGGCGGCATTGCAGACCTCGACGCAGCCGCCGGCGTCGGTGACGACGATGCCGTCGTGTGCCGTCTCGACGATCGCGCGCATCCGCGCTTCGCTGTCGCGCAGTTCGGCCTGGGCGAGGACGCGCTCGGTCTCGTCGACCATCACGACGTGCAGCCGTTCCGCGCCCGGGCGCGATCCGCGCGTCTCGAGCCGGACGTGGAGCAGCCGGTGATCGATCAGGCGAAGCTGGGCCGCGAGCTGCCCGGCACGCTGCAGCGCGGCCCGCAGCACGCGTCGGTAGGTCGCGGCGTCTGCGGGATGCACGAAGCCGCCCAGCGCCTGCCCGATCAACTCGGTGCGACGGATGCCGAGCAGACGCGCGGCTGCGGGATTCGCATCGCGGATCGCACCGGTCCGGTCGAGCGAGAGGTAGGCGATCGGGGCGAAATCGTGCAGCTCGCGGTAACGCGCCGGCGACATGGCGGCGGCGCTCGGAGGTTGCGTCGAGCGGCCGGGGCGGATCGACGTCCCGGCGGTCGGGGCCACCGGAACGGGCGCCTTGCTCTCGCGCCGCCCCGGGCCGCGGCCCGGCCGCTGGGGGGCGGACGTCCGTCCGCGTGGCTTCGTATCTGCCATCTTGTCCGAGTCGGTTCCCGCCGAGGCTGACTGCCAGGGTGTCGTGCGTTGCGTCCCTTGGTCCTCCCGGGGGCGCAACCTTGTGGGAAGCACCGCCATTGTGCCCGGCGCGGCACGGGTTTGACAAACGCGGATGGTGGAGTACCTTGGATCGCGTTCGAGCATCCGCAAGGAAGGGCAGTCGATGTCGAATTCGAGGTTCACGACGCCGGTGCGCGTGGGAGCACGGCGATGACCGCCCACCGCGGGACGGCCGGCGGCTCGAAGCGCGCGCCGAAGGATCCCGTCGCGGACGTGCTGGCGCCGCTGCGCGCGCTCGCGCCTGCCATGGCCAGGGCCGAGGCGGAGCTCGTGCGCGTCGTCGACCCTTTCGGCATCGGGCGCGCCTTCGCCAACGTCGAGACGGCGTGGCTGCAACACCCCGAGGCGCTCGTCGAGTCGCTCGGCCGATTCGCCTATGACCTGCAGTCGCTGCAGTTGCACGCGTGGTACCGAACGCTCGGCGTCGTCCGGACGGATCAGGTGCGTGCGGCACCCGACGACGACCGCTTCGCCGACCCCGCCTGGACCGAGCTCGCGCCCTACGATCTGGTCAAGCAGTTCTACCTGCTCTGCACGCGCTGGCTGCAGAACACGCTCTACGAGACGCCGGGCGTCGCCCAGCGCGAGAAGCGCCGCGCGACGTTCTGGGCGCGGCAATGGCTCAACGCGGTGGCGCCGACGAACTGGCTCGCGACCAACCCGGTCGCGGTGCGTCGCTTCTGGGAGACCGGCGGCGAGAGCCTCGTCGCCGGGCTGAAGAACTTCGTCGCCGACCTGCGCGAGGGCGACGTCCGCATGGTCGACGCGAGCCGCTTCACCCTCGGCGGCAACGTCGCGAACACGCCCGGCGCGGTGGTGTTCCGCAACGAGCTGGTGGAGGTGATCCACTACGCCGCGACCACCGAGCAGGTGCACGCGATCCCGATCGTGCTGGTCGCCCCGTGGATCAACAAGTTCTACATCCTCGACCTGAACGAGAAGAAGAGCCTCGTGCGTTACCTCGTCGGCCGCGGCTTCAGCGTGTTCGTGACGAGCTGGAAGAACCCCGGCCCCGAGGCGGCGGACACCGCGTTCGACGACTACATGCTCCACGGCGTGTTGCAGGCGATCGAGGTGGCCCGCGAGATCTGCTCGTCGCCGCACGTGCACGCAGTGGGCTATTGCCTGGGCGGGACGGTGCTCGCCGCGTTGATGGCTTGGCTCAACCGCGAGCACGAGGACGCCACGCAGGTCCCCGTCGCGCACTGGTCGCTCTTCACGACCCTGGTCGATTTCTCACGGCCGGGGGCGATCGAGTCGTACATCGACGAGGACAGCGTCGAGACCATCGTCGCCATGATGGCGGCGCAGGGGTATCTCGATTCGCGCGAGATGGGCCGTGCCTTCCGCACGCTGCGGTCGAACAGCCTGATCTGGCACTACTTCGTGCACGGCTACCTCTACGGCGAGACGCCGCCGCCGTTCGACGTGCTGTTCTGGAACA
>JADLHO010000168.1 GCA_020848735.1 Planctomycetota bacterium
CCAGTGTCGCCTCCAGCGACCTCGACGCTGATCTCGCGGCGCGCCGAGGCTCGGAGCCGCTTGGGCCTTCTCCTATTCAGAATCGGGAATAGCGAGCGCCTCGCTTCTCGTGGCCCAGGCTCCTAGAGTCCCAACCCGAGGCAGATCCATGTCCGATGCACTCCGAGCTCGAGTCCTCGTCTGCTGGTGGTTGATGGTGACTCTCGCCGTCTTGGTTGGCGCCGCCCGCGCGCAGACGGGAATCAGCTACCCGCGCATTCCGAAGGTCGCGCACGACTCGCCGCTCCTCGGCGCGAGCCTGATCGATGCGCAGTTCAATCCGCAGACCGGCCACATGTACCTGCGGACGCGGAGCGCCACGAGCAAGGCCGCCGCCCAGGCACTCGCGAGGGAATTGGGGGGTCATCTCGTGTGCATCACCGATGCGGCCGAGAACGCCTTCATCCTCGGTGCCTATGGCGGGCTTGAGTCCTACTGGATCGGAGCCTCGGACGAGGGACACGAGGGTCGCTTCACCTGGGAGAGTGGCGAACCCTTCTCATACGCGAATTGGGGCACGCCGCAGGAACCCAACAACTCCCACTATCACCATCCCTCCTGGTATCCCGAGAACGACATCGTCTTCAATCAGCACCGCGCCGGCGGATGGAATGACATGTCGCGGATCCACATGGGTCCCTACCGCGCCATCGTGGAGGTCCCCGCCCTCTACGTCGGGCTGTACGCACGCGGCCAGGGCCAGGCGAGCGGTGCGGCCTCCTATGGTCATGCATTCCTGTCGTTCGTCCAGCCCGTGCCCGGAGGGTATTCCGACCTGCGCCTCGGCCTCTACCCCACGGTGTTCGATCTGGTCCTGCAGACCTTCAATTTCGCTTGCATCCATTTCGAGTCGGGAAGCGCGACACACCCGGCGACGCCTTGGGAATGTCGCATCCTGTACTGGGTCTCCGCCCCGCAGTACTATTCGATCGCACTCAGCGTGCTGCGGGACTTGAGCCCCGGACTCGCCTGTCCCTCGCGAACCTATTTCAGCTCGGTGGCGCACAACTGCACCAACTGGGCGATCGACAAGCTCGCGGCGGGAGGGATCCAGGCCCCTCCCCATACGACCCTGGGAATCGCGGATCCCGACGCCCTCGTCGCGGCGATGCACGCGATGTCGGGGCCGGATCGACCGGATTGCAACGGCGGGACCGCCGAGGCTGCAACCGGACCGCAGCCGATCGCGTACATGTCGCTCGTCGCAGAAGCGATGTCGGCGCCCTCGCAATTGGCGAGCCGTTTCGGCCTGAGCGTGTTCAGGAAGGTCCTTCCAGCGCACTCGGCCACCCTCGGGTCGCCGCTGACGATCCAGATCACGGGTATTGCGCCGACGGATGCCATCGTGGTAACGGACTGGGGCGACGGAACTCGCAGCTTCCAGGACGATCTCAGCCACAGCTATGCCACCCCTGGCGCGTACCAGGCACGCTTGGCGATCGTGGATCAGGGATCCGTCACGCACTACGACGTCGCCATCGCGGTCGGCGTCGGAGCGGGGCAATCGGTCATCCCCGTGGCGCATCCGATTGCCAGTGCGACCGCGTGGCAGAACCGCGACGTGGTACCCGCGCCCGGATTCGAACTGCCCGCAGCGGTCGTTGCGATCGGATCAGCCTGCGGAGCGGGCGCTGCGGCGGCTCTGTTCGCGACGCTTCCCATCCTGGGTCGGACTCTGACGCTGACGGCCGCCAATGGCCGGAACGTGAGCGCGACCGGCGCGATCCTGCTCGGTCTGGAGGCCTCCCCACCGCTGCCCCTGCTTGGCGGATGTAGCTCTCGGGTCGACTACTCCATCGGGGTAGTGGGATTGCCATGGGCGGTGCCCTCACAATCGCACAGCGAACTGCTCGTCCCGCTCCCCGTCGCGCCCGCGCTCTTGGGGGCGAGGATTGCGGTGCAGTCCATTCTCATCGATGGCCCCACACGCCTCGCAACCTCCAATGCACTGCTCCTGATCCTGGGCACGTAGGCCAGGGAATCCACGCGGGAAGTGGGGAGCCGAGTCGCTCACCAACGGACGACGTCGAAGCGCAGCTCGCCGGGCGCGGTCTCGCTCTCGCGCACGACGAGCGTCTCCTGGCGCCGGTCGCCGTCGAGGTCGGCCGCGAGGATGCCGACGATCCGCGTCCCCGTTCCCGCGGGCAGTTCGCGACGCGCGTCGGCGGCGCGCGATCCGGTGAGGGTCCCCGTGCGCGCGTCGAAGATCTGCGCCGCCAGCTTGAGGAGGCGCTCGACGTCGAACACCGTGTCGGGGTCGTCGAAGAACAAGGACTTCCAACGCTGGTCCGTCGCCCCGTCGGCATCGCCCGCGGCCGGTGGGCTGCGCCAGAGTTCGATCGCCGCCTCGTCCTCCGTCACCAGTGCGAGATCCGCGGTGCCATCGGCGTCCGCATCGCCGAGCGTCGACCAGCGCAGCTTGCTCAGGACCTTCGTGAAGCGCTCGACGAGATCGTTCGCCTGCCCCAGCAGCTTCAGGATCGACGGGATGCGCAGCGTGAGCTCGCGGCTCCACTGCGCCTTGCGCGCGAACGAGCCCTTCTCGTCGGTGCGGTACCCGAGCACGCGGATCGGGATGTCGATCGAGCTGACGATCCCGAGCACGAGGGCGACGGCGCTCGGCACCTCGAGCTTGAAGATGCAGAGGTCCACGCGCGCGTCCTCGTCGAGGCGCAGCAGCAGCAGACCGGTGACGTCCTCCGCGACGATGCGCACGTCCGCCTTCTTGAACTGCGGTCCGTCCTTGCCCGCGAGGAAGCTCCAGACCTTGCGGCGATGCGCGATCACGTAGTCGGGGATGCCGTCGCCGTCGAGGTCGCCGTCCTGCATCTGCTGGTCGTCCCCCACGACGAGCGTCGAGCCCGTGGCGACCTCGGCCTCCGGCGTCGTGTCGCGGAAGAGCGCGAGATCGACCTCGATCGGCTTCTCCGCGAAGCGACCCGCGGCGTCCTGCAGGAAGAAGCGCCGCTTCTTGCCCTCGCGGGCGCGCAGGTCCGGCCGGCCGTCGCCGTTGACGTCGCTCACGTCGAGCTGCGGCACGCGCAGTTCGTTCGACCAGGCCTCGGCGAGGTGCGTGCCGTCGGCGCTCACGCTGTGCGAGAGCGCGAGCGGGATCGTCTGCGCGAGCTCGAACGCGATCGCCGCGGCGCCGCCCTCGGCGCTCGCGAGCCAGACCTCGCAGGCCTCGGCGACCGGCAGCACGAGATCGGGGCGACCATCGCCGTTCAGGTCCTGCACGAGCTCGGCGAAGGTCGGACGACCGAGACGGATGCGCAGGCGCGGCGCCGTCGTGACCGTGAGCGGCTCGGTCGCGAACGCGAAGCCCTCGCCGAGGCGATGCACGTGCACACCGCGATCGTCGAAGACGACGAGCTCGAGGGGGCCGTCGCCGTCGAGATCCGCGCACGCGAGCGCGGCATGACGCGGCCGGGCGAGCACGAGGCCCGTCGGCCGGTGCGCGAAGCTCGCCCCGTCGGAGGCGACCAGGACGCTCAGCTCGCCCGTCGGCGAGACGAGCAACAGCTCCGCACGACCGTCCGCGTCGAGATCGACCGCGCGGTGCGCGGCGATGCGTCCGGGCGGCGCGAAGCTCGTCGCCGACTGGGCGCGCGGCCCGGCGAGGAACGCGGCGGCGGCGGCGAACACCGCGAGCGCGCGCGGGATGGCGGGGCTCCGCGTCATCGTGCGCGACCCTCCGTCTCGAAGTGGCTGATCTGCCGCTCCTCGACGACCCAGAGGGCGAGTCCCCCCGCGCTCGCGACCGGCACCACCGTCGCGCGCTCGTCGATGCTCGCCGACCACAGCGTGTCACCGAGCGCGAGCTGATCGCCGTCGCGCCTGGTGCGCCGCACCGCGAGCTTCGTCGCCTCCGTGCGTTGCACGAGCTCGCGCAGTCCATCGCCGTCGAGGTCCTGCACGAAGGACGCGACGACGCGACGTCGCACGCGCCCGCGGAGCACGTCGCCGGGCAGCTGCATCACCTCGGCGAGGGCGACCGGGCGCGCGAAGCGACCGGCGCCGGCCTCGAAGCGGTTGAGGAACACGTTGAGCTGTGCGTCCACGCGTCCGCCGCCGTTGCTGCCGAGCTGGCCGATGAGGTCGGTGCGCAGGGCGCCGACGACGAGGTCCGCGCGGCCATCGCCATCGACGTCCTCGAAGCGCGGCACCGCCGCGAAGCCCTTGAGCATCAGCCGGTCCGTCGACTTCGCGGCGAGGCTGCCGTCCTGCTGCTGCAGCAGCACGTCGACGTAGCTGCGCGCCTCGTCGTCCTCGACCTTGCTCCCGACCGCGACGACGTCGAGCCGCCGATCGCCGTCGAGGTCGTGCACCTGCACGCTGTTCGACGGATTGATGACGCTGCCGCTCGTGTCGGGCAGGGCCGCGGTGAGCGAGGGCTCGCGCGGATAGCCCGCGTCGTAGCGCCACACGCAGAGCATCCGGTCGACGGCCGCGATCACGTCGAGGTCGCCGTCGCCGTCCCAATCCGCACAGGCCGGCACCGGCACCGACTCGTCGACCTCGAGCACGAAGTCGAGCCGCGTGCGGTCCTTCTCGCGCAGGCGCAGGCGGATCGAGTCGCCCTGGGCGCGCAGCCGCGCGGCCGAGGCATCGCGCAGGTCCGCGCGCGGCGGTGGAACCGCCAGCACCGAGCTCGCGAAGCTCACCGTGCCGTCCGCGGCCCGCCGCTGCACGAGCACGCGGTAGGCGTTGGCCTCCGGGACGAGCAGGTCGTCGAGGCCGTCGACGTCGACGTCGACGACCGCACGGTCGAGCCAGTGCGTGTGCGGGAGGTGCGGCGGCTGCCAGAGCAACTCGATCGGCGCGATGCGCGCGAGCTTCTGCGCGCCCGACTCCGCCTCGCGCCACACCGCGACGGCGAGCGAGGGCGAGAACAGCACGAGCTCGCGGCCCGGCTGTGGATGCACGTCGGCGATCGCGAAGCCGACCACGTCGCGCACGAGCTCCTGCTCGACGTCGGCGACCGCCGGGAACGCGGGAGTCCCCGGGCGCCGCAGCCGGACCTCGAGGCGACGCGTGCGACCGTCGTCGTCGTGCGTCGCGAGCACGAGGTCGTCGCGGCCGTCGCCGTCGACGTCCACCGCCACGAACTCACCGATCTTGCGACCCTCGAGCTGGACCACGCTCGTCGCCATCGGCAACGCGACGGCGTCCTGGGCACGCGCCGGCGCGAGCGCGCCCACGAACAGCACCGCGGCGAGGCGTCTCATCGGTCGACCTCGAGCAGCGCATCGGCATCGCCGCGGCCGAAGCGGATGAACCACAGCAGCCGCACGCGCCATGCCGCACGCGTCTGCTCGTGGCGGAAGAGGCCGAGCAGGATGCTCGTGTCCGAGCGTCCCCGCTCCGATTCGTAGTCGACGAGCAGGGGCAGATAGAACTCGCGCGTGTCCTGCTCGCGAGAGCTCAGGG
>JADLHO010000169.1 GCA_020848735.1 Planctomycetota bacterium
CCGGCGACCGTCGGCGCGTCGAGGCACGGCTCGTTGACACCGGCTCCGAATTCACCTCGGTGCCCGCCCACGTTCGAGCGGCTCAACGTGGTCCTGGATCCGGTGCGTCGACGCCGCGTGCACGCGGCCGCGACGCCGGCGCCGGCCGCATGATCGCCCGCGCCACCTCCACTCGACCATGCACACCCAGCTTGGCATAGATGCGCTCGGTGTGATGCCGCGCGGTATGGTAGCTGACTCCCAACCGCCCGGCGACCTGCTTGATCGCCAGGCCCAGAGCGAGCAGCCGCACCACCTCGCACTCCCGCGGAGTGAGGTCGAAGCGACCGAGGTCGTCGGGAACGTCCACCGGATGCGGCTGCAGCACGATCACGACCGACGACGAGGTCGCCTGCGGCACCGGCCGGTGTACGGTCGCCCTGCAGCGCCCGAACGGCCCGGAGACGACGCCGGCGTCGTGGGCCAGGCTCTCCCCTGCTCCGGTACCGACGGCGAGCGCGGAAAGGAACCTCCAGGCGACACCGTGGTCATGCTCCACCGGCCCCGCGTCCGGCTCGCCGCACACTCGGCGCGCCGCGGGCGAGGCATACTCGAGCGACCCGCAGCGACGGAAGAGGGCGAAGGCCACGTCGAAGTCCAGGAGCGGGCGAAGTCGTTCGTCCAACGGGGCGGCTTGGAGCATGCGCGGTTGCCTCCGGTAAAGGATTGGGTCCGAGTGCCGCCCGCCAGTGGCGGAGGGTGGTACCGCGCGCTACGCTAGAGGCCGCGTCACAACCCGTTCTCGCGAAACTCTCGTGCTCGTCTCGGAATGAGCCCCAGGCCCTACCTTCGGCTCCTCGGCGGAGCCCGGATCGACAACGAGCACGAGAACTCCCCCATCCGGGGAAGGGCGGCGCATCGGCGCCGCCTGGCGCTCCTGGCGATCCTGGCCGCGTCCCCCGGGTACCGCGCCAGCCGAGAGCGCCTCATCGCACTGCTCTGGCCGGAGCGGGGGCCGGAGACCGCCCGCAAGCATCTCTCCGAAGCGCTTCACGTCATCCGGCGCGAGCTGGGAGACACCGTCCTCGACGCGGTCGGCGACGAGGTCTCGCTCGATCCGCGAGCCTGCGGCGCAGACGTCATCGACTTCCGGGCCGCGATCGCCGCGCAGGACTACCCGGCGGCGGTCGAGCGCTACGCGGGGCCTTTCCTCGACGCCTGGTTCGTGGAGGGAGCGCAATCGTTCGACGAGTGGGCCCAGGGCGAGCGGATCGGGTTGGAGGAGCTCTACCTTCGAGCCCGAGAGGTCCTGGCGTCGGCCGCCGAACGCGAGCGCGATTGGCGCGGCGCGCTCGAGCACCTTGCCGCGATGACCAGACTCCGTCCGGAGTCGGCCGCCCTCGCGCTGCGGCAGGCGCGATGCCTCGCGGCCTCCGGAGACCGCGGCGGCGCGGTGCGGGCCCTTCAGGCGCACGCTGCGCGAGTGGAGGCCGCCGAACTGCCGGTCGATCCCGCTGTGCCTGCGTTCGAAGCACGGCTCCGCTCCTCCCACACGCCGACCGAGCCCGCCTTCCCGGTACCGGACGTGCCGGACGCGCCGGCGCTCCCGCAAATGGCGGCTGAGGACCCTCAACCCGCCGATCGCTCGCAGCACACCATTGCGACGCGCGCTGCTGGTGGCCTTGGTTCAGCGCGCGTGCCGCGCCTTGGATGGATCGCCTCTGCGGCCGCACTGGTCTTGATCCTCGGCTGGCTCGCGACTCGAGGGCGTGCCGCGGCGCTCGATCGGCCACTCGACGCGCGCCGGCTCGCGGTGCTGTACTTCGAGCACGATGCCCGCGATGGACTCGGCTACCTCGCCGACGGCCTCACGCTCCGGATGATCGACGAGTTGAGCAGCGTGCCGGAACTCCGGGTCGCCTCCCGCACCGCGGTGCTGCACTTCCGGCAACGGGAGCAGATGCCGACGCTCGACTCGGTCGCGGCCGCCCTCGGGGCCGCGGTACTCGTCGAGGGCCGGGTCGAACGCGTCGCGGAGGACGTGCGGGTGAGCGTGGGCCTGGTGGATGCACGGTCACTCGCTCGCATCGGCGCACCGCAGATCGTCGTGAGACCGGCGACCGGCCCCGTGTTCGCGCTGCAGGACGACGTGGCCACCGCACTCGCCCTGCTGCTGCGCCGGCAGCTCGGCCTGGAGTACCCCGTCGTCGTGTCCCGATCCGGCACCACGAGCGCGAGCGCACGCGAGGCGACGGATCGCGCGGCGCATGAGCGCAATCTGGCCTGGGCTCTGGTCGAGCGCGGGACCGCGAACGATCTCGCTGCGGCGGCGACCACCCTGCGGCGCGCCGATTCGCTGCTCGCCGTCGCCGAGCGCCTCGACCGTCGGTGGAGCGAGCCGACCATCGAGCGCGGATGGGTGGCCCGGGATCTCGCGCGACTCGCAGGGGATCACTCGGCCGATGCGTGGCTCGATTCCGCGGTCTCGCGGGCGGATCGCGCCCTCGCGTCCGGCGCGGACTCGGCGTCGGTCCTCGAGTTGCGTGGCACTGCCCGCTGGCAGCGGGTCGTCCGCGACGCGGGCCACCCGGATGCGGCGGCTCTGCGCGCCGTCGCGCGCGCCGACCTCGAACGCGCGCTCGCCTTGGACTCCTCGCGCGTTCGCGGGGCGGCTGCGCTGGCCCAGTTGACGCGCGTGACGGCGCGCACCCTGGATGAACGCCGAGCCGCGC
>JADLHO010000170.1 GCA_020848735.1 Planctomycetota bacterium
AGAACCGTGCCGCTGAAGCAGTCCACTTCGATCCCGTCCTGCCGCAACGTGTTCGACCCGCTCCCACAGCTCGGGTTGTAGCGCTGCCAGAGGCCTCCACGCAGTTGCGCGCGGCCGGCGATCACGACCGGGCCGGCCTGGTAGATCGCCGAGCGACCGAAAGCGCCGGGTTGCAGCGGCAGGCACTGACCGAGGCCGTCGCCGCCGACGTGCGTGCCACCCACCATGCGCAAGAAGCTCCGGTCCTTGACCTCCACCGCTCCCGCAGAATCGCGACCACCAGCAAGACCCCGCGTCTGGCAGTTCAGGAGCCACAGGTTGCTCTCGAAGCACCGCACCGCGACGTCCCAGGCCGTCACCCGGCAATCCACCATCACCACCCGGTGCGCGCGATACGGCGTCACGGGAATTTGCCGCACCGTCAGATAGTCCAACTGCGACAACACGACTAGGCCGGGGCTGTTCGCGATCGAGGTGAAGATGTCCCCGCCGACCGCACGCACCTCGAAGTTGCTGATCACGATGACCTCGTTCGCAGCGCACGAGATCCCCATCTGCGGATACAGCAGGACCACCTTGGGCGTGCCGAGCTCCCCCAGGATCCGCATCGGCCGCGTCAGTCCATTCGGAAGCTGATAGCCCTGCCCCGTCCCCCGCCGCACGAGGATCCGATCGTTGTCCGCCGCCGCCGCATACGCCGACGGCAGGTCCGGGTAATCCGCTCCGGCCGACATCGTGTCGTCTACCACCCAGGTCCGCTGCGCGGACAGCGGCAGCGCCAGCGCCATCGATGCGAACAGGAGCAGCCAGATGGGCGCCGGCGTCGATGGGAAACCGAACATGGTCTTCGTCCTCCAGGGGAGAACCTGGCCTTGCCTGCGAATCACGGTTGCCTCCACTTCCAGATCCCGAGTGAGCCGGCGATGAAGAGCTCTTTGCGCGAGTCGCCGCCGGCGTCGAGGACCGCGATCGCATTGTTCACTCCGAGCGCACCGCGCACCCAACTGCGGAACAAGATGTCGGAGGGGGCGAGCATCCCGCTGGCCGGGATGCGGAAGACGAAGAGGTCCCCTTCCAGGGTCGTCGCCACGAGCTCGTCGCCCGGCGAGCGCGCGTCTCCCGTGCCGGCCGCCTGAGCGCGGAATCGGCATCGACTGTCAAGCGAGCTCGAGGCAGGAGTTCGTGCCCTAGGCGAGAGCGTCTTCGCGGTGAAACCACACGACATAGTCTCCGGGGGTCGAGAGGACGATCCCCTGACTGTAGCTCCCGCCGGCCCGGGTGTTGATCCCTGCGGTGGATAGGGCCATGGCGCGCGCGCCGGCAGGGGAACGTTGAGATCGGCCCGTTGTGGGCGACCGTGGGCTCAACGTCCGGAAAGTCGTCGCGAAGACGCGGGCACGCAGGCGCCCGATCGGCGCCAGCCAATCCAGCAACCGGGCCTTCCTGGGCGGAACGAAGCGCTGCCGCGGCAAGCGCCAGCTTGCGGCCACCGCCGCGATGGGTCGGTTGCACAGCATTTGGGTGCGGCGAATGTGGAGGCGACACGCGGTTCCACGCCGCAGCGATCGGGGCGCGCGGTGCCCTGCCAAGTGGCGAAGGTCCAGCCCCACGATCGCAGCGGGTCAGGACCAGGACCGCTCTATCCTGCCCGCATGCGCCGCATCCTCGGCTTCCTCCGCTCGGGCCACTGGGACCTCGAGCTCCGCACCCGCGCGCTCCCGGAGCGGCTCGCGCTCGGCGGCCTCCGCATCGCCGCGCACACGCTGCGGCAGTACGGCGATCACCAGGTCGGCATCCGCGCTTCCGGACTGGCGCTCGTGACGCTGCTCTCGATCGTGCCCCTGCTCGCCGTCGCCTTCGCCATCGCGAGCGCGTTCGGGTTCCGCGAGAGCCTCGAGGGGCTGCTGGCGCGCAATACCCAGGGCCTGCCGGAGCACCTCGCGCAGGCGCTGCGCTGGATCGAGGAGCTGGTCCGCAACACGAGCTTCAAGGCCCTCGGCGGTGTCGGAACGGCGACGCTCGTCTGGACGAGCATCGCGCTCTTCTCGAGGGTCGAGGAGTCGCTCAACTTCACGTGGCGCACGCGCGGGCAACGAGCCTGGCTGCGCCGGGTGGCGAGCTTCCTGGCGCTCGTCCTGCTCGTGCCGGCCTTCATGGCCGGCGCGCTGGCCTTCGGCGCGGCGCTGGCGAGCGCGCCGCTCGTGGAGCGCCTGCGCCTCGAGCTGCCCTGGCTGATGCCGCTCTATGACGCCGGGCTCTGGCTCGTCCCGCACGTCATGGCGTGGATCGCATTGGCCGCGCTCTACAAATTCATGCCGGACACCGAAGTGCGCTGGCGCGCGGCCGTCCCCGCCGGCGTGATCGCCGGATCCTCGCTGCTCGCGATGCACGCGGTCTACGTGCGGTTCCAGATCGGCGTCGGGCAGAGCAATGCGATCTACGCGACGCTCGCGGCCCTGCCCCTGCTCCTCGTCTACCTGCAGCTCGCGTGGACGGTCGTGCTGCTCGGCGCGGAGCTCGGCTATGCGGTGCAGAACCTCCACGTGCTCGGTCCCGCGCGCGATCCCTCGCGGCTCCCCTTCGCATTGCGCGAACGACTCGCGTTGCGCCTCGTCGAGCGCACCGTCGCCGCCCACGAACGTGGCGACGGCCCGCTGCCGCTCACGGCGGAGGCGCAGGCGATCGACGTGCCCCGCGAATGGCTCGAGCGCGTCGTCGACGAGCTCGAGCGCCATGCGATCCTCGTCCGCACCGCACAAGGCGGTGTGCTGCCGGGCCGGCCGGGCGCGCGGCTGTCGGTCGGCGACGTCGCCCTGGCCGTGCGCGGCGACCTCGACGCACGCCTCTCGGCCCGACTCGCCCTCTCGCCGCCGATCGAGCAGAGCCTCGCCCGCAGCCTGGAGGCCGGCCGTCGCGAAGCGGGACAGGCGTTCTCGACCTGATCCCGCGCGCTCTCAGCGCACCTGCACGTGCATGCCGGCCGAGTTCACGAGCCCCAGCGCGTTCGCCGAGGGATCGATCCAGAGCCATTGCAGGTAGAGGTCGCCGATGAAGGCCGGCGCGTCGTTCAGCGGGATGTAGAGGATGGCGAGGCCCGCGCCGTTCGTCGGGGCGGAGAGCGTGAGGAGCGGGTCGGTCAGCATCACGCAGCCCGTCATGCCGATGACGTCGAGGGGCAGGTTGGTCGGCCCGATGCCGATCGAGACGTAGCCCACCGAGTTGGCGGGGAGACCCTGCGCACTCACGTTGTAGAACTGGCTGCCCGCGAAGGGCGGATGACCGTCGCCGAGCACGGCATTGGAGCAGGAGCTGCCGTAGACGCTCGCCTGCGCGTCCTGCGCGTACTGGAACGTGCGGTGGTAGAGCACGTGGCCGGAGCCCGCGCTGGAGAACGCGACGTAGCCGGCGCTGAAGGTCGGCCGCTGCCCGCTGGGGAAGCTGCCGTCGAAGCAGACGAAGGGATCGAGGACGCCGACCGAGCTGCCCGTGCTGAAGAGCTCCTGCGACTCCACGACGCCACCCTGATAGCCGAGCCGTGCGACGCGGGCCGTGCGGAGCGGCGTCGAGGAGGTGCTCGTCTGCCAGGTCAGCGCCCAATGCGACTGCGTCGAATAGTCGTAGGCGAGTTCGCCGTTGGCGACGGTCGTGAGGAGACCGACCGACGAGACGGTGCGGACCGTGCCCGGGCTCACCGAGCCGGTGCTGATGTCGACGCGCTGGGCGCGCACGCGACGGCGCACGGTCAGCGAGTCGAAGTCGGTCCAGGTCGCGAGGAAGCGGCCGTTGTCGCCATCGACCCGCGGCGAGCCTGCCCCGGCCGGTGCGCCGATCGGGCCGATCGCATCGACGAGCAGGCTCGGGTGGACGTGGTAGGCCGTGCTCCCGTTGGTGTCGTCGGAGAGGAGCACGCACCAGGCCGAGGTGCCCGAGGCCGAGCGGCTGAGGGCCCATTGGTCGGTCGCGCGGACGATGTTGCGCGTCGAACCGAGCGCGACCGCCACGGCGTCGATGACCTGCAGTTCCACACCGCCCGCATTGCCGCTCACCATCAGGCCCTCGTCGCCGCGGCGCCGACCGCCGACCTTCGGCGCCCGCGTGCCGGCGGTCCCGAACAGCAGCGTCCCCGGGGTCGGCGACGCATTGATCGTCACGACCTGCACGCGGGCCGCCGTGGTCGAAGTCGTCGGGAAGAAGCGCTCGAAGGCGACGAGCCATCGCCCGGCAGAGGCGACCTCCGCGGAGTCGACGCTGCGCGTCGACCAGCTCGTCGTCACGTCCTGGAAGATCAGCGGGCCGCCGGTGCCGTCCTCACGACACGCCGAGGCCCACATGTCCTGATCGGTCGTGGTGGTCTGCACCACCCACGCGTTGATCGCGAAGTTGGAGAAGGCCCCGGTCGAGCCGCACCAGGTCACGTCGGTCACGGCCGAGTTGCTCCCCACGACCCCGACCGCAGCGGTCAGCGGATCGATGGTGAGCGGATACACGGCCGCGGCGACGAAGGCCGCCGGGACGTGGAGGCGGATGCGCTCCCCATCGAAGCTGCTCGCCACGGGACTGCGCTTGCCCGCGGCGTCGAACGCGAGGGCCTCGCCGTAGCGGATCCGCTCCTGGCTGCCGAGGCGGAACGCGATCTCGCCGACGCGCGGTTCGCGACGTTCGGCCTGCAGGTTCGTGTCGAGGCGCCCGGTCACGACGAGCTCACCGTCGATCCCGGGGTGCCGATCCAGGACGAAGCTCTGCTCGACGCCGTCGATGCGTACGTCGTAGACCTCGCGCAGGGCGACCCCCGATCCGGAGGCGTCGGCCCCGGCCCCGAACTCGGTGACGTGCCGCTCCGGCGTCCAGCGCGTGCGCGCCTCGCCGAGCGCGAGCTGCTTGCCGCCAACGACGAGCGACTCCGTGGTCCAGCCCAGGCGCGGGTGCTCGGCCAGGTCCGCGGCGTAGGCGTAGAAGCGGAAGCCGTCGTGGAAGGACGCCTTCCAGGTCGGACCGGCCGACCAGAGTCCATAGGCGCCGCCGACCGGGTCGTCGGGCTGCGTATGGATCGGCGCGAGATGGCGGCCGCTTTGCGGCGAGCGCTGCTCGGCGGGGGAAGGCGACTGCGAGACCGCGCCCGCGGCGAGGCCGGCGAGCGCGACGATGGGAAGGAACCGGGTATTCATGATGCGACGTGCGATCCGGGCAGCGCCCGGCGCACGTCGCAGCGCACAGGATTGTCGGCGGCTTTTCTTCAGCGCACCTGCACGTGCATGCCACGCGAGTTCACGAGGCCGAGCGCATTGGCCGAGGGATCGATCCACAGCCACTGCAGGTAGAGGTCGCCGATGAAGGCCGGCACGTCGTTCAGCGGGATGTAGAGGAGTGCGACGCCGGAGGCGTTCGTCGGGGCGGAGAGCGTGAGGATCGGGTCGGTGAGCATCACGCAGCCCGTCATGCCGATGACGTCGAGGGGGAGGTTCGTCGGGCCGACACCCACGGAGACGTAGGCGATCGAGTTCGCCGGCAGGACGCTCGCGTTGATGTTGTAGAACTGGCTTCCCGCGAAGGGCGGGTGACCGTCGCCGAGCACGGCGTTCGAGCACGAGCTGCCGTAGGTCGTCGCCTGGGCGTCGGGCGCGTATTGGAACGTGCGGTGGAAGGCGTTGTAGCCGGCGATCGCCTGGGTGTAGGCGGTGTAGCCGCAGCTGAAGCTCGGGCGCGTGCCGACGAGCAGATTGCCGTTGAAGCAGACGAAGGGGTCGATCCCGTCGACGGTCTGCGTGGTGGAGTAGAGCTCCTGCGACTCGACCGCTCCGCCCTGGTAGCCGAGGCGCGCCACGCGGGCGGTGCGCGTCAGCGAGGTCGAGGAGCTCGTGGTCCAGGTCACCGCCCAATGCGACTGGGTCGTGAAGTCGTAGGCGACCTCGCCATTGGTGAGGCCGTTCAGGAGCGAGACCGACGAGACCGTGCGCACGGTGCCGAGCGTGAACGTCGTGCCGGAGACGTCGAAGCGCTGGGCGCGCACGCGCCGCAACTGGGCCGCGGTGCTCAGATCGGTCCAGGTCGCGAGGAAGCGGCCATTGTCGCCATCGACCTGGGGCAGGCCGGCGCTGTTCGGCGCACCGAGATTGCCGCTGACGACGTGGATCGGGGTCGTGGCCGTCGAGGCGATCAGGTGGGCAGACGTGCTCCCGTTGGCGTAACCCGTGAGCACGCACCAGGCCGAGGTGCCCGAGGCGGCGCGGCTGACCGACCAGCGATCGATGATCCCGGTGATATTGATCGTGCCCGCGAGCGCGACGCTGGCACAGTCGACGGTCTGCAGCCCGACGCTGAGGCCCCCGCCGTAGACGAGCAGCGCCACGGTGCCGTCGCGGCGCCCGCCGATGCGGGGCGCGATGGAGCCCGACGCGGCGAAGAGGGTCGTGCCCGAGTTGGCCGGCTGATACGCGATGTCGAGGACCTGCACGCGCGCCGCGATCGTGCTCGACGAGGCGAAGAAGCGCTCGAACGCGAAGACCCAGCGGTTCGTCGCGACGACCTCCGTGGAGTCGATGGTTCGGGTCGACCAGGAGTTCGTCACGTCCTGGAAGGCATTGTGGCCGGTGCCGCCCGCCTCGGTGCAGGTGTAGGCGACGAGGTCCTGGTCGCTGGCCGAGGTCTGGACGATGAAGCCCGTGATCGCGGTCGTCGAGCCGACGAGCGTGCTGCCCGTCCAGGTCATCGCGAGGATCTTGGCATTGCTGCCGGCGAAGGTATGGACGGACGTGAGCGGGTCGATCGTGAGCGGATAGACGGCCTCGGCCACGAAGGCGGCCGGCACGTGCAGGGCGATGCGCTCGCCATCGAAGCTCGTCGCCACGGGCGTGCTGCGGCCGATCGCGTCGAAGGCCAGGGCCTCGCCATAGCGGATGCAGTCCTCGCCGCGGAGACGGAACTCCAGGGCACCCACGCGCGGTGCCTGCGCTTCGGCGCGGAGGTTGGTGTCGACGCGACCCGTCACGACCAGGTCACCCGCGAGCGCGGGGCGCAGGTCCAGCACGAAGCGCTGTTCGACGCCGTCGGCACGCACCTCGTAGACCTCGCGGAGCGCCGCGTACTCGGTGACGTGGCGGTCGGCGGTCCAGCTCGCACGCCCTTCGCCGAGCGGCAGGTCCTGGCCGCCGACGCTCAGCGACTCCGTGTTCCAGCCGAGCCGCGGGTGCTCCGCGAGCTCGGCGGCGTAGGCGTAGAAGCGGAAGCCGTCGTGGAACGAGGCCTTCCAGCTCGGACCCGCGGTCCAGACCCCGTAGGCGCCACCGATCGGATCGTCGACCTGGGTGTGGATCGGCGTCGGAGAACGCAGAACGGACGCGGCGGACGTCGGGGCCGGCGAGGGCTCCTGCGATCGCGCGGCGGAGAGCGCCGCGAGGGTCGCGGCCGTGACGGTGATGAGCGTGCGCATGGTTGGGTTCCTCTGTGAACCCCTTGGCAGCGCGCGGCCGACCCCGGAGCGCACAGGAACTTTCCTGGCGGCGCGTGCGGCCATGCGAATGCCCCGCCGCGAGCCCGGCTGCCCGGCTCAGTCCCGGGTGATCCGCAGGGCCAGGCCCCCGCCCGACCCGACGCGCACGCGCAGCACCTCGCCGGCGCTCACCGTGCGCTCCTCGACGGCCAGGCGGTTGGGATCGCCGTCGACCGCGTCGCCATCGCGCCAGAGCCGGAGCCGGTGCTCACCCTCGCCCAGGAACTGCAGCGGCACCGTGAGCTCGCGCGCCTCGCCCGCAGCGATCGCGCCGAGCCACCAGTCCTCGCCCTTGCGGCGCGCGGTGATGAGCAGCCGGCCGATCGCGGCATCGAGCACCCGGGTCTCGTCCCAGTAGGTCGGGACCGCGCGCACGAAGTCGAAGCCCGGCTGGTCGCGGTAGGCCGCGGGGTAGTCGGCGACCATCGGCGAGGGATTGTCGAGCACGACGTAGAGGGCGAGCTGGTGCGCGCGCGTGCCCAGCACGTTGGGTGCGATGCCGCGGGGCGCGAAGTCCTTCGGCAGCACCGCGCGGAAGCCGCCGAGGTGGTAGTCCATCGGTCCGGCGACGAGGCGCGTGAACGCCACCCGCAGCGTGTGCTCGGGCGTGCAGCGCGCCGACCACTTGAGGTACTCGAGATTGAGCGAGCCCTCGTGGTTCATCAGGTGCGGGAACGTGCGTTGCCAGCCGCTGGGCTTGTACATGCCGTGGAAATGGACCAGCACGCGATGCCGCGCCGCGGCGCGGAGCACGGCCTCCGCGAACTCGACGGTGTCCTGGTCATCGCGGTCGAGGAAGTCGACCATCACGCCGGCCCAGCCGAGGCGGGCCAACGCCGCGAAGACCGCGTCTTCGCGACCGCGCACGACTCCATGGTGGACCCAGGTCCAGAGGCGCACGCCGCGCGCCGCGGCGTAGGCCGAGATCGCGGCCAGATCGAAGTCGGCCCGCGGCCGCGTCGCATCGGCGCTCGGATCGGGGAAGAGGCCCTTCTTCGACTGCACGTACCAGGGCGTGTCGGTCTCATCGGCGACGAGCGCGTGGAAGGCGATCTCGTTCGCCGCACACCAATCGATGTGCCGGCTCGCGGACGCCAGCGAGAGAGTCGGCTCCTCGCGTTCGGCCTCGAAGAGGTAACCGTTCCACCACGGCCAGGTGAGCTTGCCCGGACGCACCCAGGTCGCATCGAAGTCCGGCGGCTCACAGAGGCAGAACAGGGTCTGGGACTCCAGCAGCGCGCCGAGGCGATCGGCGACGAGCACGACGCGCCAGGGGCTCGCGGCGGGCAGGGGACGCGCGACGATCGCGTCGCCCTCGCGCGGCGCGAACGCGGCGGCGAGTTCGCGTGACTCGCCGTCGCGTCGCAGCGACATCCCCGCCCAGCGCACGAGCGCGGCCTCGGTGATCGAGAGCACCGGCCCGGAGTCCCGCGTGAGCGTGAGCGGCACGTCGAGGAGCTGTCCGGCGGGCAGTTCGGCGAACGGCGTCTCGCGCACCTCGTGCTCGTGCGAGGTGCGGAAGTGCTCGAGGAACTGCGTGTGGACGACGGGCTCGCCGGCGATCCCGAAGCTCGTGGACTCCGCGCTCAGCCGCAGCTCCGAGTGCCCGGGCGACGCGGGCAGCTCGTAGCGGAAGGCGATGGCGTCGTCGTAGGCGCGGAGCACGAGGACCACGGGCTGGCGCTCCGCGGCGCGGCAGTTGACCCGCGCCTCGGCGAAGTGATCGCGCGCCTGCGCGGCCTTGCCGAAAGGCACCAGCACGAGCTCGTCGTGCGTGCGCCGCTCGAGCTCGCCCGCGGCGGCGCCGGCGAGCAGTTCCCCGTCGCCTTCGACCGCGAGACCCAGGCGCCCGGCGTCGAGCAAGGGCTTGCCGTCCAGCGCCAGCGACCAGCGCGGTGGCGCCGCGGTGCCCGCCGCGGGGAAGGCGACACGCAGCGCGATCCGCCCATTGGGCGAACTCAGCTCGATGGCCTGCGGCGCGCGGTCCTGCGCGGAGGCGAGCGGTGCGAACGCGGCAGCGACCAGCCCGAGGACGAGGGGACGCATCTCAGTTCAACTGCCGCCGCACTTCGACGACCCGGCCGAGCACGCGCACGCCGGCGGGGTCGAGGACGATCGGCTCATAGCGCGGATTCGCCGGCTCGAGCACGACCTTGCCGCGACGCGCGCCGAGGCGCTTCACGGTGGCCTCGTCGCCGACGAGGGCGACGACGATCGTGCCCTTCTGCTGCACCGGACCGCGCCGCACGATGACGAGATCGTCGGGCAGGATGCCGGCCTCGATCATGCTGTCGCCGCGCACGCGGAGCGCGAAGAGCTCGTCGGGCTTGTGACGGGACTCGACCAGGACCCAGCCGTCGGGGTTCTCGATCGCCTCGTGGAGTCGGCCGGCCTGCACGGTGCCGAGCACCGGGACCTGCATCGCGCGCGCCTCGCCGCGGACACGTGGCAGGCGGTAGCTGCGGGCGAGGCCCGCGTCCTTCTCGAGGCGGCCCTCTGCGACCAGCGCATCGAGCTGCTTGCGCGCGGACTCGATCGCCGAGAAGCCCATCGCGTCCTTCACCTCGCGCACGGTCGGAACCGCGCCGCAGAGGATGCGATCGCGCACGAAGCGGAACACCTTGTCGCGCGTCTCACCGGGCGGAGTGAAGGCCATGCCCGCGATCTTGCGGGACGGCGAGTCGCTGTCAACGTGCGTGCCCGCTACAAGACCGCGCATGCGAAAGCTCCGCGTCCTCGTCGCCGGCTGCGGCAACATGGGGGCCTCCCACGCCCGCGCGTACCACGCCCTCGACGAGTTCGAGATCGTCGGCCTCGTCAGCCGCAAGCCCGAGAGCCGCGAGGCGCTCGCCAAGGAGCTCGGCGGCTACCCGACCTTCGCGGAGTACGGCGACGCGCTGCGCAGGACGAAGCCCGACGTGGTGTCGATCAACACCTACCCCGACACCCATGCGGCCTACGCCAAGGCCGCGCTCGCCGCGGGCTGCCATCTCTTCGTCGAGAAGCCGCTCGCGGAGACGGTCGCGGAGGCGCGCAGCATCGTGACGGCCGCGCAGCAGGCGAAGCGCAAGGTCGTGGTGGGCTACATCCTGCGCGTGCACCCGGCGTGGACGAAGTTCGTCGAGGTCGCGCAGACCCTCGGCAAGCCGCTCGTGATGCGGATGAACCTCAACCAGCAGAGCCGCGGGAAGAACTGGGCGACCCACAGGAGCCTGATGGACTCGATGTCGCCGATCGTCGACTGCGGCGTGCACTACGTCGACGTGATGTGCCAGATGACGCGCTCACGCCCGGTGCGCGTGCATGCGGTGAGCGCGCGGCTCACCGAGGAGCTGAAGCCCGGCATGTACAACTACGGGCAGCTGCAGGTCGCCTTCGAGGACGGCTCGGTGGGCTGGTACGAGGCCGGCTGGGGGCCGATGATGAGCGAGGTCGCCTACTTCGTGAAGGACGTGGTCGGCCCGAAGGGCTGCGCGTCGATCGTCGAGAAGGGCGGCGCCGAACGCGCCGGCGGCAGCGCCGACGTGGGCGCGCACACGAAGACGAACGCGATCCGCCTGCACCTCCAGGAGCGCGACGCGCGCGACGAGTTCGTGCACGCGGACCGCTTCATCGACACGGCCGACGAGCCCGACCACGACGGGCTCTGCCTGCGCGAGCAGCAATACCTGCTGCGCGCGATCCGCGAGGACCTGGATCTGAGCGCGCACCTGAACGACGCGGTGGAGAGCCTGCGGGTGGTGCTGGCGGCGGACGAGTCCGCCCGCACGGGGCGCGTCGTCGCGCTGTGAGGGGAAGCCAGGCAGCCGCGGAGGAGGCGACCGATCGAGGTTCGTGGGGTCCCCGACCGGACGCCCGGTGCAGGCGCGGACCGGGTGGCGAAGAGGCAGGTGGAGGCGAGACGCCCCGCGGAATGGACCCGTCCTGGATTCCCGGGATTGCGTTCCGCCGGCGACCGGGCCGGACGGTGAGGGGACCGTAGCTCCGTCCCCTCCGGCCCCTGGCCATAATGACCCTCGTGTCCTCGCTCTCCCGATTGCTCGAGGCCGCGCGCGATGGCGACGAGATTGCGCGCGACGAGCTCTGCGCCCTCTGTCTCACCCGGGTGCAGGAGCTCGTCCATCGCCAGATCCAGCGGCGATTGCGGCGACCCGGACACGGTGCCCTGGCGCGCATGAGCACGGGCGACGTGGTGCAGGACGTGCTGCTCGAGGTCCTCCGCGGGATCGAACGCTGGGACGGCGACGACGACGAGGCCTTCATCGGTCTGCTCGCGACGCTCGTCGAGCATCGACTGGTCGATGCCGTGCGTCATCACCAGGCGGCCTGCCGCGACGTGCGCCGGCACGACGCGGTCGGTCCGATGACCGCCGGAGCCGGCCACGAGGAGACGCCGTCGCTGCATGCGGCCGGCAACGAGGCGCGCGCGATCTACCGCGAGGTGCTCGCCAGCTTCGGCGATCGCGAACGCGCGCTCCTCGCGCTGCGCCTCGAGGACGAGCTCGAGTTCAAGGAGCTCGCGACACGTCTCGCCTATCCGTCTCCCGACGCGGCGCGCAAGGCCTTCCATTCGGCTCAGGCCAAGCTGCTGCTGCGGCTCCGGCAACGCGGCATCGAGGCTCCGAAGGGAGAGCTGTCATGAGCGGCAGCTCGGCTTCGAGCGATCGAGAGGATCAGCTCCAGGCGCTCGTCGCGACGGCGCTGGAGGCGCTCGAGCGCGGCGAGGAGCTGGACCCCGCGGAGCTCTGCGCACAGTGGCCGGACCTCGCCTCGGAGCTCGAGGCGGTCCTGGGACTCGGCGGGAACCTGCGCGCACTCCACGTCGCGAGCCTGTCCGGCGAGACCCGGCTCGGCGAGACCATCGCCGGCCGCTATCGCATCGACGCCTGGCTCGGCCGCGGCGCCTCGGGCAGCGTGTTCCGCGCGCACGATCGCGAGCTGCGACGCGACGTCGCCCTCAAGCTGTTGCACGCGGACACGCTGATCGGACCGGCCGCGGAGGCGCGCTTCCTCCGCGAGGCCGAGCTTCTCGCGCAGCACGAGCACCGCCATCTCGTGCGCGTGTACGACCGCGGCTGCAGCGAGGACGGCACGCACTTCCTCGTCACGGAGCTGCTCGTCGGGATCGGGCTCGCCGAGGTGCTGGAGCGGATGCGCGCCGCGATGCCGGACGGCCCGAGCGCGAGCGGCTACGCCGATGCCTCGTGGCTCGCCGCGCGATTGCCGCAGGCGACGCTCGAGCGCAGCACGCTCCGCCAGTGCGTGCGCTGGATCGCCGAGCTCGGCGACGGCCTCGCCGTCGCGCATGCCAAGGGCGTGTTCCATCGCGACGTCAAGCCATCGAACGCGTTCGTGCGGGCCGATGGCAGCGCCGTGCTCCTCGACTTCGGGATCGCGGCGCGCGTCGGCGACGCCTCGCTCACGCTCCAGACGACCGTGCTCGGAACGCCGTGGTACATGGCGCCCGAACAGGCGCGGGGTCGCGTCGAGCCCACGCCCTCGCTCGACGTCTACGGACTCGCCGCGACGCTCTACCACCTCGTCACCTTGCAGCCGCCCCACGGCGCGGGCCGCTCGGCGGAGGACCTCGAGGCGGTGCTCGCCGCCGCACGCGAGGGCGAGACGGTCTCTGCGACACGCTGGCATCCGGGACTGCCGCGCGATCTCGAGGCGATCCTCGATCGCGGCCTCGAGCCCGAGCCCGGCCGGCGCTACGCCGACGTGCCGGCGCTCGTCGCGGACCTGCGCGCCTTCCTCGACCACCGCGCGGTCGCGGCGCGGCCGATCGGTGCGCTCGGACGAGCGTGGCGACGGACGCGCCGACGCCCTGCGCGCGCACTCGCGACGGGGCTCGGGATCACGAGCCTCGCCCTGTTCGCGATCGCGTGGCCCCTCGCCTCCCGGGCGCGCGCGGAGGCCGACGCGCGCGAGGGCGAAGAGCTGCGTGCCCGGCTCGCCGCCGATCTCTGCATCGAGGGCTGGGCCGATCAACGCGCGCTCGTGCCGACCGCCGAGCGCGACTCGGCGATCCGCGAGCGCGATCGGCTCCTCGAACTCGACCCCGACGATCTCGCGATCCGTCTCCTGCGCGCGAGCGAGCGCCTCGACGCCGGCGAGCGCGCGGCGGCAGCCGCCGACTACGAGGCCATCGCGCGACGCACCGACAGTCCCTATCTGCGCGCCGTCGCCGCGCGCCATGCCGCCGCCGATTCGTCGCTCGCGGGCATCGCGGCCGTGCAGCTCGGCGGGCTGCCAGAGCCGCATTCGCCACAGGAGCGCTTCGTCGCCGGCTTCCATGCGCTCCGTGCGCGCGACATCGAATCGGCTCTGACCTGGCTCGACGGCGCATCCGAACTGCTGCACGCCCGCGACCTGCGGCTGCTCGCGTTGCTCGGCGCGCGGCGCTGGGACGACGCCGCACACGAGGCCCACGCGCTCGAGGTCCGCTACGGGAGATCGACGGCTCGCACGCGGCACACGCTCGCGGCGGCGGCGCTCGGCCAGCGCGAGTACGAGGCGGCGGCGACCTACGCACGCGACGCTCTCGCCCTGCGCCCCGATCGACACGGCCCCTGGAACAACCTCGGCTACGCGCTGCTGCGCCTCGCGAAGCTCGACGAGGCCAGGACGAGCTTCGAGCGCGCCGTCGCGATCCGCCCCTGGTTCGACAACAGCCGCGCGGGTCTCTGCCAGACGCTGCGCTCGCTCGAGGACTTCACGGCGGCGCGCTCCGAGGCGCAGAAGCTCGGCGCGGTCTGGTGGCGTGAGTGGGAACTCGCGAACGTCGACCTCGCGGAGGCGATGGCCGCCCATCGCGCCGGCCGCATCGAGAACTGTCGTGAGCTGGCGAACGCCGCGGCGCTCCGCTTCGCCCACGTGCGCGACGATGCGTCCCCGGAGAACCAGAAGCGGACGGCCGCACCGGCCTCCATCGCGTTCGCGGAGGCGCTGGCCGGCGAGCGCATCGCCGAGGCGCTCGAGCCCTTCCTGCGCGCCCTGCGCAGCGAGCCGCGCAATCCGAGCAGCCTGTTGAACCTCTGCGACTTGCTCGAGGGCGGGAGCGTCGATGGCGCCACGCTCGACCATCTGCGCCTCTGGATCTGCGAGCTCGCACTCGACGCATCGCCCGACGACCTGCGCATCCAGGCGGCGAGGACGCGAGTCCTCGACTCGCTCCGTTCGAGGACCCGATGAACCGTCCCATCACGCGAACCATCGCCCTGACCACGACGCTGCTGATCCCGTGCGGCGTCGCCCGCGCGCAGGAGGCCCATTCCGACGGCGGCGTGCTCGCGATCGCACACGGCTTCTCGGTCGATGGCGCGAGCGCCGTGCCGAATGCCGGACCGCAGTCGCTGCTCTTCGCACGTTCCGAGTTGTCTGCGGCACGACCCGACGACTGGCCGATCCCGCCCGGCCTGCCCGACTTCACGACGGTGCTCGACGGACTCGCGTTGGACGTCGACGCGTTCTCGATCGGCTACGACTACATCCAGTCGACACCGCTCGGCGTGGCGATCATCCCGCCCGGCCATTGGGCCGGCGTGACCTTCTCGGTGACGCGCGCGACGGTCGGCAGCGGTGGCGGCCGCATCGCCGAAGAGGTCGTGAGCCCCGGTGGGGCAGCCGGCGACGTGTTCCTCTACGTGCTCCCCGACAGCGCGCTGCCACCCGAACTCGTCGACCGCACGATGCGCAATCAGGACAGCCGCGAGATCAACATCGATGCACCGGGCGCGCCCGGCGACATCGACGCGCACGACATCTACGTCAGCCTCTTCTTCCACGAGAACCCCTGGCTCGTCCCGGCGCTGCCCTTCGTGTCCGTGTGGTTCTCCGTGCGCGATGCCTCGGTGCCCGCGGTGCCCGCCGCGTGGTGGGGCGCTGCACCCGCGAGCGGCGCGACCATCCTGCGCCGTGACTGGGTCGCCGGAGCCTGGTCGACGCCGTACCCCGCGTTCACGCCTGCCGATCTCGGACTCGAGGCGCTCGAGGACGTCGACGCGCTCGCGGTCGACGTGTTGCGCAGCCGGATGCTCTTCTCGACGACGCGACCGGCGGCCACGCCCGGTGCGCCGCTGCGCGACCCGGTGCTCTTCCATCAGATCGGCACGCTCGGCCACGTCGTCTACAAGACGGCGCGACTCACTCCGGTCAGCACGCGACTCGGCCTCGACGCCGCGGGCGGCATCGACGACGTGGACGGCATCTGCGCGCTCGATCCGGGTCCCGGCAGCCAACCGCGGCTCGATCGCCTCGTGGGCACGCCGCGGCAGGCGCTCGCGCCGTCCCTGCCGAGCCACCTCACCGCGAGCGTGTTGCGTCGGCTCGCCGCCTCGGGCACGCATGAGGAGTTCGTGAGCTACGCGAGCGGCTGGCCCCAGCCCGGGGTGCCGAGCAGCGGTGTGATCGCCTCGCTCGTGGCGTTGGGTGCGCCGAACAACCCCTACGTGGTCTGGTCGAACGCGCTGCGGCCGGATCCCGGCAGCCCCTACGTGGGCTTCGGCGGCCACCCGGCGCGAGCGACGCTCGCGATCCCGAACACGCCGAGCCTGCTGGGGCTCGACGTGTTCTTCCTCTGGGCGGCGCTCGATCCCACGCGGCTCGCGTTGAGCCTGCCGGTGGGGATCAAGATCTGAGAGCGCGCGCGGCGCGCGCGATCTCGGGACCCGTCGATCAGGAGCCGAGGCGGAGCTTGCCGCCGTTCGACAGCAAGGCACCGAGCGTGTTGGCGCCCGGGACGAGCACGACACCCTGCGCGTTGAGGATCGCGCCGGTGAGCGCGCTCACGTTCGGGATCGTGATCGACACCGAGCTCGTCGGCGTCGTCGCTGCCATCGGGAACCACGACTCGATCGAGGTGCGGAGCACGCAGCCCGGCGCGCCGATGGCGTCGAGGCTCACGGCCTGCTCGATCACGCCGATGTTCATCGCCGCACCGATCACGCCGGCAGGGACGTTGTTCACGCCGAGCTGGATCGTCGTGCCGAGGCGCGGCGCCGCGCTCGCGAAGATCGACAACGGCGTGCCGCCGCCACTCGCGAAGGGCACGCGCGCGCTGAGGTCGCTCGAGCCCGGATCGTTCGCGACGGCACCGCCGGAGTAGCCGGTGAGGCCGTCGAGCGGCGTGACCGTCGTGTAGCTCAGGAGGATGTTGCCGTTGCTGAAGATCTGCGCCTGGAAGGTGTTGAGGTTGCCCGTGCCGTACTCCGGCACGCCCGCCCAGGTCACGACCGCCTTGCCGGGGAAGGTGTCGAAGTAGACGTCGCCGGCCGAGGCGGGATTGAGGTCGTCCCAGAACACCGCGAGGCGCGCGCCCTGTGCGAGGAACTCCGCGCTGCTCTCCGTGAAGTCGCTGGCCCAGCCGCCGCTCACGAGGCCGATCCAGCCGTTCGAGTCGACGTCGATGGCGTTCGTCGTGCCGACACCCGGCAGCGAGACGCTGAAGCCGAGCGCGAGCCCGGACGCGAGCTGATCGTCACCGAGGTTGAGGCCCGCGGCATAACCGGCCTCGAAGCAGTTGCTCGCACAGACGGAGACGTTCCACCCGCCGCTGCCGTTCGGGCTCAGGAGGAAGCTGCGACCGCTCAGGTCGTTGCCCGCCGAGAAGAGCTCGTAGAAGGTCGGCGGAATCGGGCAGCCGGCGCCGTAGGTGCTGAAGGTCGCGGGCGTGCCACCGCCGGCTCCGCCGGCCGCGGCGATCGCCGCCTGGAGATCGCTGCGGTCGATGCGCGTGCCGCTGTTGCAGCCGCCGCTCGCCGTGCAACCACCGTGCGTGTGGATGCCGATCGCGTTGCCGGTGTTCTCGTGGAGGATCGGCGAGCCGGAGTTGCCGCCGGTCGTGTCCGTCGCGTAGCAGAGCGAGGTCGCCGCGATCGTCGAGAGCGTGCCGACGTGCGTCGTCTGCGCCTGGTTGCGCACGCCCGTCGCGGTGCCGTAGCCCGTGATGCGGATGTTCTGGCCCGCGGTCGAACCCGGAACCGCGCCGAGCGTGTACCACTGGTTGCCGTTGCGCTGGGTCGGGAGCTGGCCGTGGCCCGTGTTCGGCAGCACGCGGCAGACGCGCCAGTCGGAGCCGACGCCGGCATTGAGGCCCGCCAGCTCGTTGTAGGGGTACTGGTCGGCCACGGCCGCGCGCACGATCGTGCCACCGGCCGTCGACTGCGGGACGTTGAACTCGATGATGCGCGTGCCGGTCGTGGTGCAGTGACCGGCGGTCAGCATGAGATCGGGTCCGATCATCCAGCCGGTGCAGCCGAGCCAGAGACGACCACCGCGGACGTCGGTGCTGAGCACGCGGTCGTCGACGCTGCCGCAGATCGAGCCCGGGACCACGGGCATGTCGATGCCGCGCGTGTAGCCGGTGACGAGCACGCGGTTGCCGCTGGTCTTCGGCGCCGCGACGAGTTCGAGGAGCAGGTCGTTGCCGTTGAAGAGCGCCGAGCCGTGACCCCAGTCGAGGACCGCGCGGCCGTCGAGCTCCTGGACCTCGCCGTCGACGGCGGCCCGGATGCGGAGGAAGGAACCCTCCGGCAGGCTGACGAAGCGGTCATCGAAGTGGAGCTGCATCCAGCTCGTGCTCGCCGGCAGGAAGCGATGGCTGAAGACGACGGCCGGCCGGTCGCCGGCGTTCGCCAGGTAGCCGGAGTCGACGTTCGCGTTCACGCGCAGCGACGGCGGCGGGGAAGGCGACTGGGCGACGAGCTGGGCCGCGGTCAGGGCGGCGAGACCGATGGAGAAGGAGAGACGGCTCATGCAGGGATCCCGGGATTCGGATTCGAGCTGGTGAAGAGGTGGAGGAGCGGGGCAGTCGGCGGAACAGGCTACCACGAGTCGCTCGGCTGCCGCCGCTCGCGTGACCGATGCTCGGCATCGCGAGAGATCGCGTGCGAGACCCGCGACGCGGCGATCGCGAAGATGCGCGGATGCGCCTTCGACTGTGGATCGTGACCGATGCCCTGCAGCCACCGGCCCGCGGCAATGGCACCACCGTCGCGCGCTGGATCGATGGCCTGCGATCGCGCGGGCACGAACTCGCGATCCTCGAGCCCGGCCACACGGCACGCAGCTCCTGGGCTCCCGACGTGGTGCTCGGCTATCACGCCGAACGCTGTGGGCCCGCTGCCGTCGCGCTCGCGGCGCATTGCGGCGCGGCGAGCGCGATCGCCCTCGGTGGCACCGACCTGCTCGCGCTCGAGGACGGCAGCGGCCGTGCGGGACAAGGGGCCATCCGCCGCTGCGATCTCGTCGTCGGCGCGTTCCCGAGCTTCGGCGAGCGCCTCGCGGCGCTCGAGCTCGGCTCACCCGCCTACGCAGTCGTACGGCGCGGGGTGTTCCGCGACCCCGATCCGCCGCTCCCACGCGACCCGCGTCGACTCGAGATCGCGTTGCCGTCGGGCCTTCGCCGCGTGAAGGACCCGCTCTTCGCCATCGCGCGCTTCGCGGCACTGCGTGCGGCGGGGATCGACGCGCGGCTGCGCATCGTCGGCGCCGCACTCGAGGACGATCTCGCCCGCGCCGTGATCGACGCGGCGCGGGCGCTGCCGGGCATCGAGATCGGCCAGCGTCCGCCGGTCGCCATGGGTGCGCTGTACGCGCGGGCTCACGTCGTCTGGAACAGCTCGCTCCACGAAGGCGGCGCGAACGCGGTGCTCGAGGCGGCCGCGCTCGGCTGTGCCGTGCTGCTGCGCGACGTGCCGGGCAACCGCGAGCTCGCAGCGGAGAGCGGCTCGCCGGTCGCGCTGTTCCGCGACGACGCGACGTCGGTCGCCTTCCATCGCGCGTTGCTCTGCGAGTCCGCCGCGGATCGCGATGCACGACACGCGGCGAACGCGGCCTGGCTCGCGCGCTGGCACGATCCCGCCGACGAGATCGAAGACCTGGAGCGTGCGCTCCACGCCGCAGTCGCGGGGCGAGGCGGCGGTCCCCGCTCGCCTTGAACGAAATCCACCCCTCCCTAGAGTGTTCGGCCAAAACCGCGGGGCGGGCGCGTCCCCGGTCGCTCGTTCCAACCCTCGATTCCGCCAGCATTTCAGTCAGCAAGCCGGAGCCTGCACGACATGGAGATCATCGTCTGCATCAAGCGCGTCCCCGCGACCGACAGCAAGATCAAGGTCGGGGCGGACGGCCGCAGCATCGACCCGGCCGGCGTCGAGTTCGTGATGAACCCGTACGACGAGTACGCGGTCGAGCAGGGCATCCAGCTCAAGGAGAAGGCGGGCGCGGGCAACGTGACCGTGCTCACGCTCGGCGGGGCCGACGCGCAAAAGGAGCTGCGGCAGTGCCTCGCGATGGGCGCCGACAAGGCCGTGCTGCTCGATGACGGCGGCAAGCCCAACGATGCCTTCTCGACCGCGAAGATCGTCGCGGCGTGGATCAAGAGCGTGCCGCACGACCTCGTGCTCTGCGGGCGTCAGGCGGTGGACTTCGACGACAGCCAGTTCCCCGCGCGCGTCGCCACGCTGCTCGGCCTCGCCTGCACGACCGAGGTCGCGGCGCTGGCCCTCGACGGCAAGGTGTTCCGCGCCGAGCGCGACATCGAAGGCGGCCGCGAGGTCGTGAGCTGTCCCTTGCCGTGCGTGATCTCGTGCAGCAAGGGCCTGAACGAGCCGCGCTCGCCGAGCCTCAAGGGCATCATGGCCGCGAAGAAGAAGCCGCTCGACACCGTCGCGGCGAGCGCGGTCGACGCCGCGCTCGAGGTCGTGTCGCTCGCGCTGCCCCCGGAGCGCCCGCCGGGCAAGCTGCTCGCCGGCGTCGCCGAACTCGTCGCTGCGCTGCGCAGCGAAGCCAAGGTCATCTGATCCCCGAGCGCAGGAACCCAACATGTCGAAGATCGTCGTCGTCGCGGACTCCCGCTCGGGCAAGGTGAAGAAGCCGACCCTCGAGGCGGTCGGAGCCGCAGTCGAGCTCGCCGGCAAGTGCGGCGGCAGCGTCATCGCGGTCGTCGCGGGTGCGGACAACGGGCCCGCCGTCGCGGAGCTCGCCAAGAGCGGCGCGGCGCAGGTCGTGTCCGTGAAGTCGCCCGCACTCGCCGCCTACAGCGGCGACGGCCACGCGAAGGCCATCCACGCGGAGCTCGGCAAGCTCGGAGCGAGCGTCGTGCTCATGCCGCACACCGCGATGGGTCGCGACCTCGCACCCCGACTCGCGGCGCTGCTCGGCGCCGGCATGGTGAGCGATGCCACGGCCCTGCACTTCGAAGGCGGCCGCTTCGGCGCGACCAAGCCGGTCTATGCCGGCAAGGCCTACCGGAAGTACCTCGCGAAGACGGCGCCGTTCGTCGCGACCCTGCGGCCGAACGTCTTCGAGGCGAAGTCGGGCGGCCCCGCTGCGGTCACCGAGTCGGCCGCCGCCGTCGGCGCGGGCGATCTGCTCGCCGTCGTGAAGGAGCTCGTGCAGAGCGGCACCGACCGCGTGCCGCTGCAGGAGGCCCGGGTCATCGTCGCCGCCGGCCGCGGCATGAAGGGCCCCGAGCACTTCGGCCTCATCGAGGATCTCGCCGCGGCCTTCGGTCCGGGCGTCGCCGCCATCGGCGCCTCGCGCGCCATCGTCGACGCCGGCTGGCGCCCCCACCGCGAGCAGGTCGGGCAGACGGGCAAGGTCGTCGCCCCCCAGCTCTACTTCGCGATCGGGATCTCGGGCGCGATCCAGCACCTCGCCGGGATGCGGACCTCGCGCTACATCGTCGCGATCAACAAGGACGCCAATGCGCCGATCTTCAAGGTCGCGCACTACGGGATCGTCGCGGACGCCTTCGAGGTGCTCCCCGCGCTGACCGCGGCGATCAAGGCGGCCGTCGCCCACTGAGCAGGCGCCGGCGCAGGTCCGGTGCAGGTCGGCGTCCCGTTTTCGTACGACGCGTGAGGCTTGGCCGCGCGGCGAAGGTTCGGGCCGGCGTTCGGCTACTCTCCGCCGCCGCCGGCCCCGCTCGCTCGCCTCGAGGTCTCATGTCGTCCCATGTCCTGCGCGGACCCCTGTCCGCGCTCTTCGGCCTTTGTCTCGCGCTCGCTCCCATGGTCCCCGCCCAGGGCATCACCTGGGCGAGCACGCTGAACGGAGCACTCGACGCGGCCCGCGAGAAGGGCACGCTCGTCGTGATCGCGATCGTGATGCCCGGGGAGCGCGGCAGCGATGCGATGCTCGAGAAGCACTACCTCGACGCGAAGGTCGTCGAGCTCTCGAAGCACACGGTGAACGTGAAGCTCGTCGTCGGACCCTCGGGCACGCCGCCCGAGGACGAGCGCATCGTCCGCGAGCGTTGGCTGAAGGTCGCCCCCGACGCACTGGTCGCCGCGCCCAACCACCTCTTCGTGAAGCCCGGTGAGCCCGGCTCCGACGGTGAGCTGCTGAGCTCCTTCGCCTACGAGGTCACGGCCGGACAGCTCGAATGGGCCTGGTCGGATGCGATCAAGAAGGTGAAGCCCGAGTTCGCGTGGACGCCCTCGGAGCGCGCGCGCCCGCCGGAGTCCCTGCTCTACGGCGCGGTCGCCGCCGACGGCACGACACCGGCGCCCACGCCGCAGCAGGTCAAGCTCGCCATCAAGGAGCTGAAGGCCGGCGGCTGGGACTTCCAGAAGCGCGCGGCCAATTACCGCATCGTGCTCGCGAGCGAGGATCCCGAGGCGCTGCGCTTCGGCCAACAGGAGATGCGCAATCTGCCCGGCGGCTTCCGCCGGATGGGACTGATGACGGTCGGCGCCGTCTCGCCGAAGGCGTGGCATGGCTTCGCGGAGAGCTTCCTCGAGGACCGCGATGCAGCGCTCCGCGAGGAGGCCGCGCGCACGCTGGAACAGCTCGCGGAGCCGAAGGCGCTCAAGGCGCTGCGCAAGCAATTCGGCGCGGAGGACGAGGAGTCCGTGCGCGGTCGATTGTTGCGCGCGATGGTCGCGTCGGCGCCGGGCGACAAGAGCGTCGTCAAGGACATCGAGAAGATCCTGACGAAGGACAAGAGCGCGCCGATGCGCCTGCAGGCGGCGATGGCCGCGGCGTCGATCGAGGATCGGGCGACGGCGCAGCGACTGCTGAAGCTCGCGCTCGGCGATGCCGCGGCGCACGTCCGCACGGCGGCGGCCTATGGAGTTGCCGCCCGTCGCGACGCGGAGATGAAGCCGGCCCTCGAACAGGTGAAGGGCAAGGAGAACGACCTCGAGGTCAGCCAGTGGTATGCGACCGCGCTCGAGATCGTCGACGGCGGCGACCTGCGCAAGTTCGAGCCCTTCGTGACGCAGGTCGTCGGCGACCGCACCCGGGCGCAGGCGGCGCAGGCGCTGCGCGACGCGATGGACTGGCGCAACCGGGGCCGGGACCGCGGCGAAGAGGGCGACGGCGCCGAGGACCCGACCGGCAAGCCCGGCGAGGGCAAGAAGGACGCCGGTGGCAGCGACGGCGCGGATGCGCCCGGCGGTCGTCGGCGCGGTGGAGACGGCGGGCGGTGAGGCGCACGGCGGCGCTATGCTCCCGCGCCGCACGCCATGGGCCTCATCAACTGGATCTTCGACTTCTACCAGCAGTCCCGGATCGAACGTCTGCGTGACGAGATCGCGCTCCGTTCGAACCAGCCGCAGCGCAGCACCATCGACGTCGACCGCCTGGAGCGCGCGATCGGTGAGCTGGCGCTCGCGGTGAAGACCGTCCAACGTCTCGCCGTCGAGAAGGGCCTCTGCTCGGCGGCCGAGTTCCAGCGCAAGCTGGAGCAGATCGACGCCGAGGACGGGCAGCGCGACGGTCGCTCGACCCTGTGAGCCCCGCGCCGCGTCCCGCTGTGGGACCTCCCATGCCGTGGAATCCCGCGCGTCGCGGCGAGACGTCGCGCCCCCCGACAGCCGCCCGCGGTGAAGGGCAGCCCTCGCCCTCGTCGATCCTGAGCGTGGAATGAAGATCGTCAACGTCGTCGGAGCGCGCCCGAACTTCATGAAGGTCGCGCCCATCATGGAGGCCTACCGACGGGCCCCCGAATTGCGGCCGATGCTCGTCCACACCGGCCAGCACTACGACGAGCGGATGAGCGATCTGTTCTTCCGCGAGCTCGGCATGCCGAAGCCCGACGTGAACCTCGAGGTCGGGTCGGGCAGCCACGCGAAGCAGACCGCCGACATCATGGTCCGCTTCGAGCCGGTGATGCTGGAGCACAAGCCCGACGCGGTGCTCGTCGTCGGCGATGTGAACAGCACCATCGCCTGCGGCATGGTCGCGGTGAAACTCGGCATCAAGCTGATCCACGTCGAGGCGGGTCTGCGCAGCGGTGACCGCTCGATGCCCGAGGAGATCAACCGCCTCCTCACCGACTCGATCAGCGACCTCCTGTTCTGCACGGAGCGCAGCGGGATGGAGAACCTCGCCCGCGAGGGCGTGTCGCCGCAGCGCTGCCACATGGTCGGCAACTGCATGGTCGACACGCTGCTGAAGAACATCGCGCGGGCCAGGCAGTCCGACGTCCTGAAGCGCCTCGAACTGGACGAGCGCAGCTACGTCGTCGTCACCCTGCACCGGCCGTCGAACGTCGACGATCCCGCGGCGCTCGCGCGCCTGCTCGATGTGTTCGAGGTCGTGCAGAAGGACTTCCGCATCGTGTTCCCCGTGCATCCGCGAACGCGCCAGCGCCTGGGCCAGGACGGACTGAAGCAGCGCGTCGATGCGATGGGCAACCTCATGCTCCTCGAGCCGGCGGGCTACCTCGACTTCGTGCGGCTCTGCGAGGCCAGCCGCCTCGTGCTCACCGACTCGGGCGGCATCCAGGAGGAGACCACGATCATGCGGGTGCCGTGCATCACGCTGCGGGACAACACCGAGCGCCCCGTCACCTGCGAGATCGGCACGAACCAGCTCGTGGGCAACGATCCGCAGCGCGTGCTCGGCGCCTACCGGAAGGTCCTGAGCGGCGAGGCCGGGCACGGCTCGGTGCCACCGCTCTGGGACGGTCGCGCCGCCGAGCGGATCGTCGAGATCGTGCGCCGCGGCCGCTTCTGATCCGCGGACCGCGCGCGCTCACGCCAGCACGCGCAGGAGCGGTGCGAAGCTCGTCGCCGGGACGTGCAGCGACGACGGCGCCAGATCCGCGGGGCGCCCTGCGGCGACCTGCGCGAGCACGCGCGCCGCGCCCTCGGTCTCCGCATGGGTGAAGCACCAGGCGGCGCCGCTGGTCTCCTCCACGATGCGCCACGCATCGCCGCGCTCGCCCAGGAAGAGCACCGGCCGCCTCGCCATCAGGTAGTCGTAGAGCTTGCCCGGAACGAAGATCTGGTCCGCCGGATCGGGGCTGTTGACCAGCAAGAGGGCGTCCATCGCCGCCATCGTGCGCAGCGCGTCGCCGTAACCCAGCAGGTCATGGCGCACGACGCGGACACGGACGGTCTCGGGCACCGCGGCGAGGTCCTCGTCGAGGAGACGCTTCGACTCGCCGCTGTCGCAGTAGACGTGGGCCGTGAGCTTCGCGAGCGCGTCGGGCGCGAGCCTCGCCATCGCATCCAGCACCGGGCGCATGCGTCGGCGCGGGAAGATCGTCCCGAAGAACCCGAGGTGGGCACCGGGGCCGAGCTGCACCCGGGGGCCGAGCTGCGCGATGCGATCTCCGAGCTCGTAGTCCGCGGTGTTGCGCATCAGCTCGACGCGCAGGCCCGCGATGTCCCCCATCGTCGTCCGGAACGACGCCAGGGCGTCCTCGGTGTTGAGGAAGAGGACGTCCGCCTTCGCGAGGATGCGCCGCTCCTTCGCGCTCACCGCGCGCCGCAACCGCTCGCTCTTCGACTGACGCCAGGTGTTCCCCGAGAGCAGATCCCGGTAGTCGACGACGATGCGGATGCCGGGGCAGCGGCGGCGCAGGCGCGGCACGGCGGCGAGCTGCCCGTGCGGACCGCAGCAGAGCAGGACGGCATCGAGTCCCTCGCGACGGACGATCTCCGGAAGCTGCCGCCGCAGGCGACGCGCCCACTCGACGTGGCGATCGAAGACCGGCCAGAGATCGGGGAGCTTGAAGATCACCGTGCGGACGACCTTCTCGACGAAGCCGTTCGCGGTGCGATCGACGAGGTTGATGCCGCCGAGGCCGTGGACGACCACCGCGGGCGGGGTCACGGCCTCGAGCGTCGCGTCGCGCTTCTCGAGCGCCTTCGGGTCGAGCGTGACCCAGTGGACCGAGTGCCCGGCGCGCATCAGCTCACGGGTGAGGCGCAGGACGCGGTGGGATGCGACGGCGGGCTGCGGCGGCGCGAAGTAACTGACGATCGCGATCTTCACGGCTACGGAAGGACCGATGACATGGCCGATCGAGGAATCACCTCGGCGCGAGGGGCAGGGATAGTAGCCTCGCGCCTGCGCGACGCACCGAGCTCTTTCGGCGTCGCGACCCGGCCGCATGAGCGCCCTCCGAACCTTCGCCCGCAACATCGTCAGCAACTGGGCCGGCGTGCTCGTCAACGCCGTCATCGCCTTCGAGCTGACGCCGTTCGTCGAGTCGCGGCTGGGCGGATCCGCCTGGGGCCTGTGGGGTCTCCTGATCTCCTGCACGGGCTACTACGGCCTGCTGGACCTCGGCATCCGCTCGGCGGTCGCACAGTACGTGACGCGCTACCTCGCGAAGGGCGATCACGACGGCGTCCGGCGCACGATCAACACGGCGCTGATGATCCTGCTCGCGGCCGCGCTGGCCCTCGTGCCGGTCATCCTGCTGGTCGCGTGGTTCGCGCCGTCGATCTTCACGATCCACGGCGTCGACGACGACACCGCCCGCCTGCTCTTCGCGGTCGTCGGCGCGGGGGTCGCGATCAACCTGCCGCTGACGATCTTCCAGACGGCCACCTACGCGCGGCAGCGCTTCGACCTCGCGCAGGGCATCGGCATCACGCAGCGGATCGTCGCCGCCGGTCTGACGGTCTGGGCCCTGCACGCGGGGTATGGGCTCGTCGGGATGTCGGTCATCCACCTCGGCTGCAACCTCGGCGCCAACCTCGTCCACGTCCGGCTGTCCTACCGGCTGTTGCCCGGCCTCGCGCTGTCGCGGCACGCCTTCAGCCGCGACTCGATGCGCGAGCTGTTCGGCTTCAGCCTCTGGAACGTGCTGATCAACGCCGCGGACCAGGTGTCCGTGCATGCGAGTGCGCTGATCATCGCCATCGTGCTGTCCGACACGGCGCTCGCGCACTTCAACATGGGCGCGATCCTCGTGCCGTACGCGCTCCAGCTCGTGAACTCGATCGCGTGGACGCTGACCCCGCAGGCGACCTCGCTCGATGCGCGTGGCGATCACGAGGCGACCCGCAACCTGTTCCTCGGCGGCACGCGCGCGATCGTCGCGTTCTCGGCGATCCTCATCGGCGGGATCGCGATGCTCGGCGACGAGCTGCTGCAGCTCTGGGTCGACGCGAAGTACACCGACGGCAAGGACTACGTCTCGAGCGGCACCATCCTGGTGGTGCTGACCTTCGGGACGCTGTTCCGCGCGATCCCGACGACGGCGAAGCAGATCTGCTTCGGGCTGCGCGAGGTGCGCTTCCTGGCACGCGTCACCGCCTTCGAGGCGAGTGCCAACATCCTGCTCACCGTCGTGCTGGTCTGGCGGTACGGCATCCTCGGCGCGGCGATCGCGAACACCGCGTCGGTGGCGCTGACGCAGCTCTGGATGATCCCGGCCTTCGTCGTGCGTCGGATCGGGGTGAGCTGGTTGGCTTCGCTCCGCGTGCTGTTCGCCGGCGGCATCGTGCTGGCGACCATCCCGGCGATCGATCTGCTCGCGGCGCAGGTCGTGGGCGCGGACACCTGGTCGGGCTTCCTCGTGCGCGTGGCGATGGTCGGCGTACCCGCGACCGCGCTCGCCCTCTTCGCGGGCACGACGCCGCAGGAGAAGGAGCGCCTGCTCCGCCGCTTCCGTCGGGCGTGAGGCGAGCGGTCGGTCAGCCGCGCTCGCCGAAGATCGCGCTGCCGACGCGCACCAGCGTCGAACCGGCGCCGATCGCGGCCTCGAGGTCGCCGCTCATCCCGAGGCTGAGGATCGGCAGGGGCATGCCGAGTCGGTCGGCGAGTCGGGTGTGCGCCTCCGCGACGGACGAGAAGACCGGCGACGGATCGCCGACCAGCGGCCCCATGGCCATCGTGCCGCGCAGGCGCAGCACGCCGCTGCGGACCACCGCGTCGGCGAGGGCCGGCAACCCGGCGAGCGGACAACCGTGCTTGCTCGCCTCGCCGGTCGCGTCGGCCTGCACGAGCACGTCCAGCGTGCGGCCTCGCGCGGCGCAGAGCTCCGCGAGGCGCTCGACGAGCTTCTCGCGGTCCACGGAGTGCACGAGTGCGAGGTCCGGCACGTCGAGGAGCGCCGCGACCTTGTTGGTCTGGAGGCTGCCGATCATGTGCCAGCGGAGGCCGCGCCCCGCGAACGCCGCGGCCTTGGGCGCGAGCTCCTGTACGCGGTTCTCGCCGAACTCGAGCTGCCCCGCGGCAACTGCCTCCTGCACGGCCGCCGCGGGATGCGTCTTGCTGACGGCGAGCAGGGCCACCTGGGTGGGGTCACGGCCGACCCGCGCGCAGACCTCGGCGATGCGCCGCCGCACCCCGGCGAGACGTTCGGCGATCGCGCTCATCGTTCGCCCACGCCCCTCACTCGTCCCAGTGGGCGGTCAGCGGACCCGGGAAGAGCCGCCGGCCGCGCGCGAGCAGGAGCGCGCGGTCCTCGAAGTCGTGGAAGTTCGTGAGCAGGACATCGAAGACGTCGTACTCATCGACGAGTCCCGCCCAGGCCACGAGTGCCGCCTGCACGCGCGAGTCCCCGCGATGCCGTTCGCCGATCTCGCGGCAGACCTTGTTCACGAAGTTCCGCGACTCGTTGCGGAAGGTGTCGGGCTGCGCGGCCGCGGGATCGATGCCGAACGACTCGAGGAGCTCGTTGCGGTACTCGGTGCCGATCTGCGCGAGCGATGCGCCGAGGAGCACGCTCTGCGAAGCCTCGTGGACGTTCATGCGCCGCGGTCCTCAGTGCCGGAAGTGCCGGACCCCGGTGAAGACCATCGCGATGCCGACGCGATCCGCCGCGGCGATGACCTCGTCGTCGCGCTTGCTGCCTCCGGGCTGGATCACGGCGCCGATGCCCGCGGCGAGGGCGGCCTCGAGACCGTCGGCGAAGGGGAAGAACGCATCCGACGCGAGGACGGCGCCGCGGGACTGCGTGCCAGCCTTCTCCACCGCGATGCGCACGGAGTCGATACGGCTCATCTGGCCGGCGCCGACGCCGCAGGTCGCCAGCGCGCCGTCGTCGGTGCGTCGTGCGAGCACGATCGCGTTCGACTTCACGTGCTTGCAGACCCGCCAGGCGAACGCGAGGACCGCCGACTCCGCGCTGCTCGGCGGCCGCCGCGTGACCGTGACGAGGTCCTGGGACGACGCGGCGGGGGCATCGGAGTCCTGGACGAGGAATCCGCCCGAGACCATGCGCACGGTGGGAATCGAGCGCGTGTCGGGCAGCGTGCCGAGGTCGAGCACACGCACGTTGCGGCCCCACTTCGCCGCGCCGAGGGTCGCGATCGCGTCGGCTTCGATGCCGGGAGCGACGATCGCTTCGACGAAGGTGCCGCGCTCCACCATCGCCGCGGCCGTGCTCGCGCTCAGCGGGCGGTTCGTCGCGATGATCCCGCCGTAGGCGCTGACCGGGTCGGCGGCCAGCGCGGCGAGGAACGCGCCCGTGGGCGTCGGCGCCGTCGCCGTGCCGCACGGGTTGTTGTGCTTCACGATCACGAAGGCCGGCTCCGCGAACTCGAGGGCGAGGCCCAGCGCCGCGTCGAGGTCGAGCAGGTTGTTGTAGCTGAGCTCCTTGCCGCCCAACTGCCGCGCGCGGGCGAGCGAGGCCCCGACCGCGTCGGGATCCGCGTAGAGCGCCGCGGACTGATGCGGGTTCTCGCCGTAGCGGAGGCCCTGCATGCGGGCACCCGCGAGCGCGAAGAACTCGCCGTAGCGCGCTTCGCCGGGTTCGTGCGCCCGTTCGTCGTCGAACCACCGCGCGATCGCGACGTCGTAGGCCGCGGTGTGCGCGAAGGCCTTGCCGGCGAGTCGCCGCAGGAGCGGCTTCGGCGAGGCCTGGGACTCCGCGCGGAGCGCGGCGAGCACCGACGGGTAGTCGGCCGGATCGACGACGACGGCCACCGACTCGTGGTTCTTCGCCGCGCTGCGCAGCATCGACGGCCCGCCGATGTCGATGTTCTCCACGATCTCGTCGCGCGTCACCCCGGGTCGCCGGAGCGTCTCGCGGAACCGGTAGAGATTCACCGCGACGACGTCGATGGGGTCGATCCCATGCGCGGCCATCGCCGCGCGGTCCTCCGCGCGATGACGGCGTGCCAGCAGGCCGCCGTGCACCTTCGGATGCAGCGTCTTCACGCGGCCGTCCATCATCTCGGGGAAGCCCGTGTAGCTCGCGACCTCGGTCGCCGGCACGCCGGCCTGCTCGAGCACGCGGAAGGTGCCGCCGGTCGAGAGGATCGAGAAGCCGAGCTCGACGAGCCCGCGCGCGAACTCGACCACGCCGGTCTTGTCCGTCACGGAGATCAACGCGCGTCGCTGCATGGTGTCGCCTCCCGCGCTCAGTCCTTGACCCGCACGCCCTTGAGCCAGGCCTCGATGAACTTGTCGAGGTCACCGCCGAGCACGCTGTCGACGTTCGAGGTCTCCACGCCCGTGCGCAGGTCCTTGACCATCTGGTAGGGCTGGAGGACGTAGCTGCGGATCTGGTTGCCCCAGCTGATGGCACCACGCTCGCCGTAGAACTTCGCGAGCTCCTCCTTCCGCTTCGCTTCCTCGAGCTGGTAGAGCTTGCTCTTCAGCACCTTCATCGCGAGGGCGCGGTTCTTGTGCTGGCTGCGCTCCTGCTGGCACGAGACCACGACCCCGGACGGGATGTGGGTGATGCGGATCGCGGACTCGGTCTTGTTGACGTGCTGACCACCCGCACCGCTCGAGCGGAACGTGTCGACCCGCAGGTCCTTGTCGTCGATGACGATCTCGATGTCGTCGTCGAGCTCCGGGATGACCTCGAGCGAGGCGAACGAGGTCTGCCGGCGCGCCTGCCCATCGAAGGGCGAGATGCGCACGAGGCGGTGCACGCCCTGCTCGGCACGCAGTCGTCCGTAGGCGTAGGGTCCCTTGATGAGATAGGTCACCGAGCGGATGCCGGCTTCCTCACCGCGCTGGAAGTCCTGCTCCTCGACGTCGAAGCCGTGGTCCTCCGCCCAGTGGACGTACATCTTCGCGAGCATCTCGGCCCAGTCCTGGGCATCGATGCCACCGGCGCCGGGTGCGATCGTGATGATCGCGTTCTTGGCGTCATGCTCGCCGCTGAGCATCACCTGGAACTCGAGGGCATCGAGCGTGTGCGTCATCTCGACCAGCAGCTTGTCGAGGTCCGAGACGACGCTGTCCGGGTCCTCCTCTCCGAGTTCGAGGACGACCTGCGCGTCCTCGGTCAGCTTCTGGACGCGATCGAGCGGGTCGACGATGGAGCCGAGCTTGCGCTTCTCCTGGACGGTGGCCTGGGCCGCCTCCTGACGGTCCCAGAAGCCCGGCTGACTCATCTTGTGGTCGATGCCACGGAGCTCACGGTGCTTGGCTTCGTAGTCAAAGACTCACCTTGAGCTGCTGCACGCGGCGTTCGATGTCGCGGATCTTCTGGCGGTGCCCGTCGAGGTTCATCGGGCGGAACGTAGCACGCGCCGGGTCGCGGACAAACGCCTCGATCTCCGGCTTCGATTTCGTCTCACTCACGAAGCTGCGCTGGCAACGCCTGCGCGCCCGCGGAGACCGCGAGTCGGGGTGAGGACCGCCGAAGCGAGTCGCCGAGCGAGCCGAGAATGCCCTTGTCGCGACGCGCTCGCGCGCTCGCTCGCTCCGGACCAGTCCGGGGCGGAACGGAACACTGGAGGGGGAAGCCGCGGCGGGGAGATTCGCCGACTTCGATCCTTTGCCTGCAGTCCTGCTGCGGTTTCCCTCCACCTTTCGCGCTAGCCGGCGACGTCGCGCGAGGCGACGCGGCGCGCGCTGACCGTGAGGCCGACCCACACGGCGATCCCGAGCGAGACGCCGACCTGCGAGACGAGCGCCGCAGCCGCGAGTCGTCCGCGCACCTCGAGCAGGGCCACGGTCGCCTCGCCGATCCCGAAGGCGAGGCCGAGCCAGAGCGCGAGCCAGAGCGCGAGGATCAGGGTCGTCCGCAGAGGCTGCGTCGCACAGCGCCAGAGCGCGACCGAGATGCCGACCAGCGCGGAGCGACGGCCGTTCGCCGCGAGCCAGGCCATCGCGACCTTGGCGACGAAGAGCAACGCGAGGAAGGCCGCGCCGCGACCGAGGTCGAACGCGTGCAGCAGGTGCAGCCAACGCACGGTGAACGGTCCGAGCTCGAAGGCGACGGCGCCGGGCTCGCGGTCGTAGAGCCAGCGATGCCGGAGCGCGTGGTCGGCGGCCTCGAGACCCCAGCCGAGCAGCAGGGCAAGCAACCCGAACACGACGAACACGCGCAGGTTGGTGAGGAACCCCGCCGCACCGGCGATCAGGAACTGGCGGAACGGCCGCCGCCCGGTCACGCCGACGTAGCCGAGGATGCCGCCGGTGAAGAACACGCCGAGGATCAGCGCGAGGGCGAGCGAGGCCCCGAGTTCCACGGACAGGCCCGCGAGCAGCTCGCCGTCGGCGGGCAGGACCGTCGGCGATCGGAAGCGCGGCGCATGCGGCGCCGCCGCGTCGCCCGCCGCGAGCGCCGCCGCGACCGCGATCGCCGTGACGACGACCCAGAGACACGCGAGCACGCGCGGCGCGAGCAGCGCGGACCAGAGGGCGAGGGCGACGTCACGGAAGGCGTTCATCGTCCGGTTCAGCCGATGAAGGCCGCGAACACGAGACGCACCTGCGTCTGCAGCAGCGTGCGGAGGGCGACGTAGAGGCCGGGCCGACGATCGGGCTCGGCGACCCAGACGTTGTCGCCGAGTTCGGCATCGAGGACGTGCGTGCCGACGAGTCCATCGTCGGCCTCGATCGCCCCGCCGTCGCCGCCCGTCCCGGTCGGCGGATCGATCCAGACCTCGAGCAGGCGGCCGAGCGGACCGGTCTCGTCGCGGGCGCCGAAGCGGAACGACCACCAGAGCGCGGGATCCTCGCGCTCGATGCTCCGCCAGAGCGGTGCGTCGCGCCCCTCGAAGCGGAAGCGGATGCGGACGTCCTCCCGCAGCGTGCCGTCGCTCCGCACCGTCACCACCCGGTCCTCGCCGCGCCCATCGGCGGGCGACACCGAGTGCACCGCGTAGTCGAGCACCGCCCCGGCCTCGGTCGCCTTGCGGAAGAAGCTCGCGGCGTCCTCGCCGCAGTCGCGCGCCAGCGCCGCCACGAAGTCGGCGCCCGTGGGGTGCGCGAAGCGCGTCTCGGCGTGGAAGCGCCGCAGGAAGGCCCAGAAGCGCTCCCGACCGACCATGCGTTCGAGCTGCCGCAGCAGCGTCGCCGGCCGCTCGTAGGCGTTCACGTGGTAGCCCTCGCGCGAATGCATCCGCCAGCCGGCGTCGGTCATCGCGTCGGGGTTCGCCAGCGCGACGAAGCGCGCGCGATCCGCCCACTCGGGGTGAGCCGCGACCTCGCGGAAGCCGCTGAGGGAGGGTTGCTCGAAGAGGAGCGTCAGCAGCGGCGAACGCGGGATGAGGGTCCCGTCGAAGTGATTCGCCGCCGCCCACGCGCGGACCGGTTCCGGTGCGAAGCGGGCGAACGGGAGCACGCCGTAGTCCTGCAGAGGCGCGGCCGGCAGGGTCCGCGCCTGCACCGCCGCCACCTGCAGCGGGCCGTAGGCGGTCGTGCGCACGGGCCGACGCGTCTCGCCGTAGGCCAACACCTGCGCGCGGCTCTCGGCGAAGGAATTGATGCCCTCATCGAGCCAGGGCTCACGCACCTCGTCGTTCGCGCTCAACGCGTACCAGTACTGATGCCCGAACTCGTGGATCGTCACGCTCTCGGGGCTCGCGCGGCGCGGATGCAGGACGAGCTCGGTGCCACAGGTGATCAGCATGGGGTACTCCATGCCGCCGCCGAGGCTCCTGCCGAGCGCGTCGCTGCCGGGATCGACGAGGGTCAACGTGTCGAAGGGCCAGGGCCCGAAGCGCAGGCCGTAGAACTCGATCGCGGTGCGCGCGGCATCGAAGTGGCGGCGCACCTGCTCCTCGCTCGCGTGCTCCGGTTGCAGGAGCAGGCGCAGCTCGAGCTTCGGGAGTCCGAAGCTCGCCGGATCCGCGCCGAGGTGGCGGGCGATCGCGGGCGCCAGTCCGCTCGGGTCGTCGACCGCACGCCGCCCCTCGAAGGTCTCCCGGCGCTCGATGAAGTCCGGGTCCGCGACCCACGCGAAGTCATGGACGTCCGCCGCGGTGAAACGCAGAACGCGCCGGCCGAGTTCGGTCTGGTCCTGCACGGGGCGACCGCCGGTCGCGCCGACGACGAAGCCCGCGGGCACGTCGAGGGTCACGTCGAAGCTCGCGAAGTCGGCGAAGAACTCGGTGTGCGCGTGGAACTGGTGGCAGTTCCAACGCGCTGCGCCGTCGACGGACTCGAGCACGCCGGGCTTCGGGAACCAGTGCATGCAGAAGAAGCCGTCGTCGGGCAACCAACCGGCGCGGCGGTAGGCCTTCGGTGCGCGCGCGACGAAGCGGGTCTCGAGGACCAGCGACGCGCCGCCGGGCAGCGGCTGGGGGAGCGGCACGCGCAGCACGGTGAGGTCGGCGGCGTTGCCGTCGTCGGGTTGCACGAACTCCGCGCTCAGGGGGCTGCGCTGGGTGCCGTCGACCAGCTCGAGTCCGGTGAGATCGATGCCGCCGTACTCGTCGTCGCGCCAGAGGGCTCGGAACTCGGGACCGGCCTCGCGCATGAAGCTCGTGTCCGGCCCGCGGAACGCATTCCAGTAGAGATGGAGACGGAGCTCGTCGACGGCGTGCGGCGTGACGTTGCGCCACAGGATGCGCTGGCTGCCCTCGATGCGACGCGCGTCGGCGTCGAGCCGCGCGCTCATCGTGTACTCGACCACGCGCGGACTGACCGCGGGGAACTGCTGGGTGCTCGCGAGCCCGCTCAGGATCGCGATGCTGGCGAGGGCTCGGCGCATCGGAGGGCGGCGCGCAGTGTAGGCGGCGGGCGCGAGCGCGGGCTGCGGTCTCAACCGCGGTGGCCGGCGGCCGCCGCCTGCACCTCGGCGCGACGGCGTGCGGCGGTCGCACAGGCGCCGTAGGCCTTGAGCCGGTTGTAGAGGGTCTTGGTGTCGATCCCGAGCAGCTTCGCGGCGCGCGTCTTGTTGCCGCCGGTCGACGCGAGCACCCGGAGGATGTGGCGCTTCTCGATCTCGGCGAGCGGCGTGCGGAGCAGTTCGCCTTGCGGATCCGATTCGGCGGCGAGGCGCCTCAGCGTGCTCGAGTCCTCCACGAGGACGAAGTCGAAGTTGCTGCCCTCGAGTCGGCCGCGCAGGTCGTCGATCGTCTCGCAGGTCGAGACCAGACATCCCCAGTCACTGGTTCGGGAGACGAGGGACGCTGACCTGGGATCGCGGGGGGAGAAGACGAGAAGGCGCTTGCCGATGGACATCGGAATCTCCTGAGCTGTCGATGGAGGGCGACGGGGGCCAGTCGCCGGCCGCGCGGTCGAGGGGTCGAGCGTGTCGTGGACCGCAGGGTGCGCGGACTACGAACGAGACGATCGAGGACCTGGAACTAGTCGGAAATATTTCCGGGCCGGACCGCCTCGCGCGCGCATGACGCCACGGCCGCGCACGCCGTCGACCGCGGAGGAGCCGGCCTCGCGGAGCGCTCGACGGCGGGGGCGAGCACCGCACAAGTCGCGGCACGAACGCTACTTGGAGACCGTGCCCCCCGCATTGGGGGGCACGCTTCGACTCGGGATCGACAGCCAGCCGCTGTGGAGTTCGAGACGGACGCTCGGCCCCCCGCGCCCGACGCGACCTCGACAGCGGTGGCCCTCGCCCTCGGCGAGGACCGGCAGGCCGAAGCCATTGCGGATGCCCAGCTTGCCCACGGCGCTCTTCGTGACGGCCGCGTCGAGCTCGAAGTCGCCGTCCGCGGGCAGATCGATCTGCAACGATGGACCGTTGGTCCGGAGCTGCACGCCTTCCGCGGCGAGTTCGTCGACGCGCGCCACGATCGCGCCGCCGCTGAGGGTCGGGCGCTCCGGGTCACCCGACTGCGCGACGAGCGCCCCGCGGTGACCGACGACGAAGACCTTCCCGTCGAGAGTCGCGATGTCGGCGGAGGCCTGCGTGTCGCGCACGACCAGCTCGCCGAGGCCGGTCCGCAGCTTCACGGGAGCCTTGCGCGAGCGCGCCTCCAGCGTGCCCCGCTGCGTCGCGACGTCGATCGCCAACCCGGCCGGCAGGGACAGATACGCGCGGAAGATGATCGCCGACCGGGCGGGGTCGACGCCCGCGGGCGCACTCGGGGTCGCGAACTCGTAGACGCCGGGCTCCTCGGTCGGCCGGAGTTCCGGGACGAAGCGGATCGCGGCAAGGGCCTCGAAGTCGTCGGGATCCGCGGCGCTCCGGCGGAGGCGGCCCTCGATGCGGAGCGACCGCTCGCCCTCGTGGGTCCCCACCGTGATGTCGCCGAGCGCCACACGGACGCGGAGGGCCGTCATCGCCTCGGGCAGCTCGAGGCTGGTGGTGACGTCCGTGTCGAGCGAGTCGACGCCGCAGCCCGCAGCGCCGGCGAGCGACGCGATGGCGAGCCAGCGAACGCGGCGAGGGACGGACGACCGGTGGCGCATGGCCGGGCATCCTAGCCCGGGTCATGGCCCCCGCCGCCCGCGCCTCGGTTCCAGCCACGGCATCGTCCGGACCGAAGCCAGGCTGCGACGCGGCCGCGGGTACCGGGACGAGCTCCCTGGTCGCGACCGGAGTTCGCCCGCGAGCGGCGCGTTGGGCGCCCCTCGGACCGGTACCGTGGAGCTCGGGCTCGCGGCCGGACACCCGTCGCCGACGCGACCCCGATCGAAACACGAGGAACCACACGATGAAGACCATGCTGCCCTTCGCCGCCGGACTCTGCCTTGCCGTCGCGGCCCCGCTCGCCCGCGCCCAGGAGAAGCCGGGTATCGACCCCAGCCTGAGCCAGGAGATCCGGAAGATCGTGCGTGAGGAGCTCCGCCGCGCGATGAGCGAGATGCACGGGCAGCCGGCCGCGGTGGCCGAGGCGGTCGAGGAAGCCGTGCCGGTGCAGGGGCACCGCATCGTGATGCGCAAGGGCCAGCAGATCGACGTCGCGAACCCGCGGGTCCGCGTGCTCGTCCAGGGCGGCGACGATGCGGAAGGCGGTGGACACGGCAACGGCACCGGCCACCACGTCGTCGTGCGGGGCCAGAAGCTCGAGGTCGCCGGCGATGCGCCGGCGAAGTCGCCCCGCGTCTTCCACCTCCATGACGGCAAGTTGGTCGAGGTCGAGGGCGGCCACGGCGCGATGTTCGTCGTTCCGGGCCACGCGACCGTGGAAGGCAAGCCGCTGCCGAAGGCCATCGAGGTCCGCCGCGCGGGCACCAAGGCCCAGGCGGGCGCCAAGAAGTCGAAGGGCACGGTCGTCGCTCTCGACGACGTGACCGAGGGCCAGCCGATCGCGGTCGAAGTCGAGGGCATCCTCGCCGAGGTGCGGGAGCAGCTCGACGAGATCGAGACCGTCGAGCTCGAGAACATCGCCGAGCAGATCAAGTCGATCGAGGGCGAGCTCGAGGGCGTCAAGATCGAGTTGCCCAAGATCGACACGACCGAGCTGCGCGGCAAGCTGCTCGAGGTGATCCACGGCCAGGAGGGCGCGCCGAAGGCGATGATCCTCCGCACGAAGAAGACCAGCGCCGAGGCGAAGGACTGCGAAGGCTGCACGGAGACCTGCACCGAGGCATGCACCGAGGCGTGCACCGAGGCGTGCACCGAGGCGTGCACCGAGGCGTGCACCGAGGCGAAGGCCGCCACGGAGTGCTGTGAGGAGAAGGCCGCGACCGAGTGCTGCGAGGGCGCCAAGGCCATCGAAGTGAAGACCAAGGCCGCGCCGACGCAGACGATCTTCGTGGCGCCGAAGGCCACCGCGAAGCCGAAGGCCGCCGGCAAGATCATGTGATGGGTGCGGCCGGGAGGCCGCACCGACTTGAGGTCCGAGTCCACCCCTGCCATGCGAAACCAATCCGTGACGGCACCCGATCCGCTCGCGCTGGTTGCATTCAATCGCGCTGTCGCAGAGCACTCGGACGGCCTGAAGACCTTCGCCACGCGCATGCTCGGCGACTCGCTCGCCGCCGAGGACGTCGCACAGGACGCGTTCCTCGCGCTCTATCGGCATCTCGAGCAGATCCCGACGCCGGCCTTCAGGCCCTGGCTCTACCGGGTTGCCCGCAACCTCTGCCTCGATCAGCTCCGACGCCGCCGCTTCAAGCTGCGGCTCTTCCGCGACCTCGAGAAGGACGACGACAACCCGATGGTTCCCGTCGACCCCAGCGGCGGGACCCCCGACCAGATCGCCGAGGCCCGCGAGTCGCAGCAGCAGATCGAGGCGGCGATCGAGAAGATCCCCCCCCGTTTCCGCGAGGTGTTCCTGCTCTGTGAGCTGCAGGGCCTCAGCTACGAGGACGCCTCGGCGATCCTCGGTTGTCCCGTGAAGACCATTTCGACTCGCCTCTTCCGAGCCCGACAGCGTTTCCGCGCCGCATTGGGCGACGCGGTGAAGGTGTGAACCCCATGGATCGCAAGCGACTCGAACAGGAGCTCTCGCTCCACCTCGACGGACGCCTGCCGAGCGGGCGACGCGAGCGTCTCCTGGACACGCTCGACGACGACGCCGACGCGGCGCGTCTGCTCGCCGAAATGGAGCACGCCCAGGTACTCGCGCGCTCCTTGCCGAACTCCACGGTCGGCGCCGGATTCACCGAAGACCTCTGGCAGCGGATCCGCTCCGGCGAAGGGACTCCCGACGCCGTCTTCCGCGAGCCGCTGCCCTGGATCGTCAAGGCGCGCTACGTGCTCACCGGTGCCGCCGCCGCGGCGATCATGCTCGTCGCCGCGAGTCTCGCGGCCGACGCGTTCCGCGAGCCCGCGGACGTCGATCCCGCACCGCAGGACACTCAGGTCGCGCGCGTCGAAGCGCCGGTCTCCGACCAGGCCGGAAACGCGCCGATCGCACGGACCGAGGCGGTCGACGTCGCGGACGAGAAGGACCTCGCCTCCCCGCCCGGTCTCTACCCGATCTCCGCGTTCTCGGTCGCCCAGGCCGGCCAGGACGCCTGTCTCCAGGCCGTGCGTGATCTCAAGCACCGCGCGCCGGGAGTCGCGGAACGACTGGGCCGCGATGAGTTGCGCAACGTGGTCGTCGACATCGAACCGGTGGTCGAGCGCGCGCGCGGCTCCACGCGCGTGATCCGCTGGCTGCAGGACGAGCGCATGATCCAGCTGCCGTCCGACTTCGACGTGGCGCTCACCTTGACCGAGCGCATCATCGGGCGCATCGCGCGCGCGCATGCGGAGAACGACTCGGTGCAGTTCCGCGTCGCGGTCGACGACATCCAGCAGCTCGACGTCGAACCCCTGCACCGCAACTTCGACGTCGTCTGCTGCAGCGACACGAGTGAATTCCTCGAGCGCCTGAAGAACGAGTTCGTCCGCGACCCCGACATGCGACGGACGATCCGCGTCCGCGTGATGGGGGGCACGACCCTGCGCGAGGGCTTTGCGCTCTTCGGCGACCCGCTCGAGCCGATGGCCCCCTTCGGCCTGATCGAACTCGGCCCGCAGGGATCGCTGCGCATCGAGGCGATGACCCTCGAGCACGGCGGCGGACAGCGTCTCCACGTGATCCGCTCCACCGAGGGCAGCCCGCTCGACTCGACGCTACCGCGGCGGCTCGAACCGCGCGCGACGAAGGGCCAGCGCGGCAACTGACGCCCGTCAATCGCGCGGCAAGCGGCGCATCGCGCGCTGCGGCTGCGCGAGCGGCCATGCCAGCAGCATGCCGGCGATGAAGCCGCCGGCGTGAGCCCACCACGCGACGCCGCCGGCTCCGTCCGGGCCCAGCGATCCCTGCAGGATCTGGATCCCGAACCAGATGCCGAGGAAGACGAACGCGGGCCAGACCGCGGTCAGGAAGATCCAGCCGAGCGGGATCAGGGTGAGCACGTGCGCACGCGGGAACAGCACCACGTAGGCGCCGAGCACGCCGCTCACCGCGCCGGAGGCGCCGATCATCGGCTGGCCGTAGGCCGGATCGGCCAGGATCTGCGAGGCGAGCGCGGCGGCACCCGACGCGAAGTACAGGACGAGGTAGCGGAATCGGCCGAGCCGATCCTCGACGTTGTCGCCGAAGACCCAGACGAACCACATGTTGCCGAGGATGTGCAGCCAGCCGCCGTGCAACCACATGTGCGTCAGCGCGCGCAGCACGCGACGACCATCGTCGTCGACCGGCGGGATCAGACCATCGGGCGCGCGGATCACCGACGGCTCGGCGCCGCTGTAATGGAAGGCGACGGCGCCGTAGCGCGTGACGGCGTCCTCGAGCTGGCCCGACGTCAGGATGAAGATCAGCGCATTGACCGCGATGATCGCGACCGACACGACCGGGAATCGCTGCGTCGGATTGATGTCGCGGAGCGGGATCATCGGCTGCGCAGTGCCGCGTCGATGTCGGCGAAGGGGATCGGGTCCGCGCTCCGCTGCAGACGAGCACCACACGCCGCATCGACGACCGACCAGCTCGCCTCGTCCGGCGCATTGCCGAGCAGGAGCCGCGAGGCCCGCGACGCGTACGCCGCGTCCGGGAGATCGGCGTGCAGCAGCACGCGCGCGAGCCGCGGTCGACGCGGACCGCTCGCCCAGCTCGCCCCGAGCTCGGGCGCAACCAGCACCGCGATGCGCGGGTCGAGCGCCGCGGCGAGCAGGGCCGACGCACCGGTCCAGCCGTGCGCGAGCACGGCGACGCGTCCGAGTCCCTGGGTCGCGGCGAAGTCGAGCAACGCCCAAAGGTCGCGCACGGCGAGCTGCCCTTCGTCGAGGCCGTAGAAGCGGCCGTGCAGATCGCGCCAGCGCGCACCGCGATCGAGTTCTCCGGAGTAGCGGAGGTCGGCGAGCAGCACGGTGATGCCGTCGGCCCTCAGTTTCGCGATCCGCTCGCCGAACAGCTCCGCGGCGGCGCTCTTCCCGTCCGGGTGCGTGACGATCACGCAGCGGGCGCCGAACTCGCGATCGGCGCGCGCGAGCAGCACGGGCAATGCGAGGTCCGCATCGGCCGGCACCAGCCACTTCTGCCAGTCCGGTCCCGTGCCGTCGCCGGCGAGCTGGACCGCGGGACCGCGCGGCGTCGCACCGGTCACCGGGGCCTCGAGGAGTCGGCGCAATCGCGCTCGGATCGACTCCGCCGCCCCGTCGCGCGCGAGCGCCTCCGCGCTCGGCGCCGGCCGCCCGAGCCGGATCGTGAACTCGGCCGCGATCGCACCGAGGTCGGCGGGCACGCCCTTCGCGTCGAGTGCGCGCAGCGAGCGCGGGTCCTCCGTGGCGACATCCGTCTCCTCGATCGTCCGCGAGGGATCCGCCACACCCTGGAGGTGCCTCGCGAAGAACGCGTACATCGGATTGCGCATCTCGCGGTCGTAATCGTGGCCCTTCTGCCATTGGCGCACCGCCACCGCATCGCGCGCGCCGAACGTCTCGTAGACGGCCGCGATCTCGGGGAAGCCGCGCTCGGGGAACTCACGCGTCCAATCCCCGCTGACGGTGAGGTAGAGCTGCGGCCGCGGCGCGAAGGCGGCACCCATGATCGGCATGTCGGTCACGCGCACGAGGTGGGGCACGTGGTTGCAATGACAATGCGGACCGTCCGTGCCCAGGATCTCGTGCAGGTGACAGGCCATGACCGCCGGGACGGTGGCGGCGAGCCCCGCATCCAACGCGGCGAGGTAATACGTCTGCTGTCCGCCGCCGGAGGCGCCGGTGCAGCCGATCCGCGTCGCATCGACCTCGGGCAGGGAGCGCAGCAGCTCGAGGCCGCGGAGATCGCTCCAGATCATCGCGGAGAGCGGTGTCAGTCCGAGGCGATCGTCGTCGACGTGCACGCTGTCGACCGCGAGCACGACGAAGCCCATGCGGGCGAGCACGATGCAACGGCTCTGCACGACGGGATGCGTCGCGCCGCCGCTCCAATGACCGTGAGGACAGAGCACCGCGGCGCGCCTGCCGCCCGCGCTCTCGACGGTCGGACGATAGAGCCAGCCGCTCGCGTGCCAGCCGTCGAAGGCGGCCCAATACACGCGGGTGACGCGCCAGCCGTCGCGTTCGAGCGTGCCGCCCTCGCGGACATCGAGCGCGAGCGAGGGTGTGGATCGCGCGAAGTCCGTCGCCGCCGCGTCGACGAGTCCGCTCAGCGGGGAGGCCCCGCCGTCGAGCGTCGTTCCGGAGTAGGGCGCGGGCCAGAGGCCGAGGGCGTCCTGCACGAGCGCCCGCACGCGGGAGGCCGTGGTCCGGGCATCGTCCGCGTCGCGCGCGACCGGGGCACGGCGCACGCGCTGCCGATCGTTCCACGCCTCCAGGGCGCGATCCGCCTCGTGGGGCGCGAGCACGCGCGTGCCCGCGAGTCGTTTGCGCTCCGCGGCCAGGCCCTGCGGCACGTCGCGCTTCAACGCGACCTCGCGGATCTCGCCGAGGAAGGCCTGTCGGACGTTCGGATCCAGGTTGTCGCCGAGTCGCAGCGCCGGCGCAGGCGAACCCTCGAAGCCCATGGGAAGCGCCTGCTCGCTCTCGAGCCGGCCGTCGACGAGCAATGCAATGCGCGGCGGGTCCGGTTCGAAGACCGCGTCGAGGCGATGCCAACGGCCATCGTCGATACGCGAGCGCGATTCCGCGCGGGCCTGCTGCCAGCACCAGGGTTCGAAGGACACGTGGCCCTCGCGCCGCCCGATCACGAGGCTGTAGTGCACGACGCCGCCCTCGCGGCACATCAAAGGCGTCGCGAAGGCGCCGCGTTCGGTGCGCAGCTCGAGCGAGAGCGTGAAGGCCCGCCGTGCATCCGCGCCGAGCCGAGCATCGGCGGGGATCGTCGCCTTGCCACCGGGTTCGACGAAACGCAGCGCGCCTTCGGCGAGCGACACCTTGCCCTCGAGCGCCAGCGCCGGGCCCGGGACGTCCGGATAGAGAACACGCGCCGCCTCGGCTTCGACCGCCACGCGCCAGACCGCATCGTCCTGCGCTCGCGCCGCGAAGACGACCAGTGCGAATGGGGCGAAGAGCGTGAGGAGCATACGGAAACGGACGGCGCGCATGCGGACGATGGTAATGCCTCTCCCATCGTTTGCCGCGGTCTCTTCTCGACACCGCCCGATCCCATGCGTTGACAGGTCACCGGGCGCATCTATCGTCGCCTGCCACGCTCGGGTGCCCTGCCTCCCGACTCCGCTCCCTGCTCCATCCGTTTCGAGGACCGACATGAGTTTCGTCCGTTCGCCCGCCCTGCTCCTCGGTGTCGCGCTCGTCGCATTGCCGAGCCTCGCGACCTCCCAGGTCGTGATCAACGAGTTCCAATATGACGACGAGAGCACCGACGATCGCGAGTTCGTCGAGCTCTACAACGCCGGCACCTCCGCGGTGGACATCTCCGGCTGGACGCTCGAGGCGTACGACGAGAACACGCCGAACGCCTTCTACACGATCCCGCCGAGCACCATCCTCGCACCCGGGGCCTTCTGGGTCCTCGGCGCCTCGACGGTCGCGAACGTCAACCAGGTGGTCGGCATCCAGGACCTCTGGCAGAACGACCAGGAGACGCTGGAGCTCTTCGACGCGTCGCACGTGCGCCAGGACTTCGTGTGCTACGAGGTGAACAAGGCCCGCTTCGTGCTGCCGGCCTACGCCGAGGGCGAGGGTCTCTGGGGCAACTTCCAGAGCAACCTGCACACGTCGATCATCGAGTCGAGCTGGTCGCGTCTGCGCGACGGCTACGACACGAACGACAACGGCCGCGACTTCCGCATCATCACGCAGACGCCGGGCGCCTCGAACAACCGCGCGAACCTCGCGCCGCTCTTCGAGAACTTCGACGCGATCGCCGTGGACTCGCCGATCCCGAACTGGGGTGGCTCGTTCAAGCCGCCGTTCGCCATCGACCCGACGCAGCTCAGCGCGCAGAACCCGAACCCGATCCCCGCGTCGCCGGTCGGCGGCAACGCGATGATCATGTGGGACAGCGTCGGCGGCGGTAACTACTCGATGCTGCTCACCGACGTCTCGGACGAGATCGACTTCGAGGCCTACGTCTACTTCGACGCGACGCCGCGTCCCGCCGGCGAGTACGAGACCTGGTCGCTGGTCGTCCAGGGCGGCAGCTGCTCGTTCCACAATCACCCCGACCCGACCGGCTCGCTCGGCGGCGCCGTTCCCTTCACCGCGAACGGCAACACGGGCGTGGGCTGGATCTACCACGTCACCTCGTCGGGTGGCACGCTCTTCCTCGTCGACCACAACAACGGTGGCTGGGGCGCCACGGCGCAGTCGCAGCCGACCATCCTCGGTCAGATCACGATCACGAGCGGCGTGAACGACGGCTGGCAGCGCCTGCGCCTGCTGGCGACCAAGAACCTCGCCGAGGGCTACTTCGGCGGCACGCTCGGCCAGCTCGACGGCACCCGTTTCGCGGCCCCGATCGTCGGCAAGCCGGGTGGCATCGCCGTCGGCTACCGCGAGCTCATGGTCAACAACGGCGCCACGCGGCCGTTCACCGCCGACTTCGTGGTCGTCCGCACGAACACCGCCTCGGTGTCGAACTTCGGCAATGCGACCCCGACCTCGACCGCCACGCCGTCGATCGCGGCGGACAGCTTCCCGATCCTCGGCAACGTGAACTTCGGGGTCAGCGCCTCGAACGTCCCGGCGAACTCCGCGATCGCGATGCTGATCGGTTTCTTCCAGATCATCCCGCCGACGGACCTGACGATCCTCGGCGCGCAGCCCGGCTCGTCGATCCACGTCACGCCCGACCTCGCGGTCACCGTGCTGACGAACGGCTCCGGCGTCGGCTCGCTGCCGCTCGCACTCCCGGCCACGCCGGCACTCGCGGGAGCACCGCTCTTCTTCCAGGCCTTCGCGATCGACCCGGCTCTGCCCTATCCGGCGCTGCCGATCGCCCAGACCGGCGGCCTGAAGTGCGTGCTCGGCAACTGAGAGCCCACTCCCGAGGAAGCGTGCGTCGAGCGCGCTGATTCGGCCACGGGCGCGATCCTCGGATCGCGCCCGTTGCACGTACGCAGCCCGCGTGCTCCAAACGCGACGTGCTCGGCGATCGCTCGCAGTTCGACGACCTCCTCGGCGTCGCCTACCTGAACCACGCGGCGATGTCGCCGCCGAGCCGCGCCGTGCGCGACGCCTGCGCGGCGATGCTCGACGAGTACGCGAGGCGTGGGGCCGCGGCCTGGCCCCGACAGCTCGAATCGCGTGAGCGACTGCGCGCGCGACTCGCCCGCATGCTCGGCGCGAGTCCGCCCGAGCTCGGTCTCGTCCCCGGCACGGGCCACGCGATCACGATGGTCGCCACCGCGATCCGCTGGCGGCCGAAGGAGCGGCTCATCCTGCTGCGCGGCGAGTTCCCCGCGAACGTCACGCCTTGGTTGCGCGTGGCCGAGCGCTTCGAGCTCGAGCCGGTGTTCCTCGACGCGGACGCCTTCGCCCCGGGTGGCGATGGCCTGGCGTCGCTCGGCCGCGAACTCGCGCGCGGCGCGCGGCTGCTCGCGGTGAGCGCGGTCCAGTTCCAGACCGGGCTGCGGATGCCGCTCGAGGCCATCGCCGCGCTCTGCCGCGCCGCCGGCACGCAGGTCTTCGTGGACGCCATCCAGGCGCTCGGCTGCACGCCGCTCGACGTCCGCGCGCTCGGCATCGACGACCTCGCCGCCGGCGGCCACAAGTGGCTGATGGGCATCGAGGGCACGGCCTGCCTTTGGATCCGCGACGAGCGCCTCGCGGAGCTCGATCCTCTCGTGGCGAGCTGGCTGAGCCACGAGGACGGCCTCGGCTTCCTCTTCGAGGGCGCCGGCCGGCTGCGCTACGACCGCCCGCTGCGTCGGCGCGCCGACGTCTTCGAGATCGGCGTCACCAATGCCCTCGGCTTCGCCGCTCTCGACGCATCGACCGCCCTGCTGGAGTCGATCGGAATCGCCGCGATCGAGCGGCACGTGGCTGCGATCCTCGACGCGCTCGAGCCGGGCTTCGTCGCGCGCGGCTTCGTGTCGGCGCGGCGGCCCGAGCCGGCAGCGCGCTCCGGCATCCTCGCGCTGACACCGCCGACCCACGTGGGTCTCGGCGAGCTCGCGCGGGCCTTGGGCGAGCGCGGGATCGCGGTGGCGACCCCCGACGGCCACCTGAGACTCTCGCCGCACTGGCCGAACGATCTCTCCCAGGTGCCGCAGGTCTTCGCCGCGCTCGACGACGCGCTGCGCTCGCTCAACGCCTGAGCAGCTCGGTCACCTGCGGCTCGAGCTTGGTGAGGCCGCAGGCCTTGCCGATCGCGAGCGACTCCTCCGCCGAGCGCTTCTCGATCGAGCGCGCGCGGAGCGCCATGAGTGCGCCGACCCGATTGCTGCTCCCGCAGCAGACGAGCGTCGCGCCGCCGGACGCGCGCAGGGCCTCGTCGAGGGCGCGCACCTTGTCGTCGGTCAGGTCGGCGGCACCCGACACGGGGATGCGGACGATGCGCAGGCCGAGGGCGGCGGCGCGCTGCTCCTCCCAACCGGTGCCGGGTTCGTTGGCGGGTCGCAGGGAGATGACGTCGGTGATGCCGGCCGACGGCAGGGCGTCGAACTGGGCCTCGGTCGGTTGACCGGAGCAGTGGACCGCGGGCATCGGCGACGAGCCGTTGGCGATGCCGAGTTCGGCGAAGGACTTGGAGGGCGCGGGAGCCGGAGCGGCACCGCAGGCGGCCAGCGTGAGGACCAGGGCGGCGGACCGGAACGAGCGGCCCGATGGGCAGAACGGGATCTTCATGACGGCACAGAGGATCCTCCGGGGACGCTCGGACGTCCAATCGCGGGTCTTCCCCGCCGCGGCTCCGCGCCGGGAGCCGGGTACCCTGCGATCCCAAGCACCCGTCTCCGGCGTAGGGTCCGACCCCTGCGACGGCGAATCCGCCCGCCGCTCCGTCCCTGCCGTCCCGCTCGCGAACGATGCTCCAACCGAACCTCCTGACGACCGCCACCCTCGCGGTCTGCGCCGCCTTCGCCGCCCGTTCCGTCTCCGCGCAAGCTCCCACACCGCGACCCGCACCCCAGTGGTTGCTCAACGCGTACGACGTGAGCGACGGCACCGTGCAGGACCTGTCGATCCCGTCCCTGCGCGAGCGCTTCCAGTTCCAGGTCGTGCTCGGCGACGCCACCGTCACGGTCGACCTCGACCCGAACGACATCCGCACCCTCGATTTCGCGCTCTTCGTCGACGACGGCACGCGCCTCACCCGCCTGCCCACGCCGGCGGCGGTCACGTTCATCGGCAAGGTGCTCGGCCACCCGCACTCGACGGTCGCCGCGAGCATCGTCGACCGCAAGCTGCAGGCACTGGTCCGGCTCGATGACGACGCGAGCCTCATCTGGGGCATCGAGTCGGTCGCCGCCGTCGATCCGCAGGCGCCGATCGCGGATCACCTGGTGTACCGCAGCGACGACTCGACCCGGCAGCAGGCTCATTGCGGCACGACCCACCCGCATTGGCACGCCATCGGCGGGCCGGGGACCGACGCCCGCAAGGAAGCCGAGATCGCGTGTGATGCCGATCTCGAGTTCTACCAGCGCAATGGCTCCAACGTCGTGCAGACGACGAACACGATCACGTCGATCGTCAACGGCATCGACGTGATCTACCAGCGCGACGTCGACGTGCAGTACGTGATCCGCCAGATCATCGTGCGCACGACCGCGGTCTACGTGAACAACGACATGGGTGCGCTCCTGGGCGAGTTCGCCTCCCGCTGGAACGGCAACCACGGCGGTGTCCCGCGCGACCTCGCGCACCTCTTCACGGGCAAGGGCGGCTTCGGTGGCGTGGTGGGCATCGCCTACGTCGGCGTCGTCTGCGACCTCGGCAGCGCCTACGGCGTGTCGAAGGCGTTCTCGAACTTCACGACGAACGTCGGACTCGTCGCGCACGAGACCGGTCACAACTGGAACGCCCCGCACTGCGACGGCATCAACCCCTGCTACATCATGTGCTCGGGCCTCGGCGGCTGTAATGGCAACCTGACGCTGTTCGACCCGAGCACGGCCGGCGTGATCACGTCGTTCAAGAACTCGCGCGGCTGCCTCGCGACCCCGCCCGTGGTCCCCGTCATCGGCGGCATCTCGCCCAGCAGCGCCGCCGTGCTGCCCAGCAGCGCCATCACGCTCACGGGCACCGGCTTCTCCGGGGTGACAACGGTCACGGTCGGCACCACGCCGGTGACGCCCTACCAGGTCACCGACACGCAGGTGCGCTTCCAGTCGCCCCTGCCGACGACGCTCGGGACGGTCGCCGTACGAGTGACCAATCCGGCGGGCACGAGCAACGCGGTCAACCTCACGCTGAACGCTGCCAATCCACCGGTCTACCTCGCGCCGGCGCTCGCGACCGGCGGCGTCGTGCTCCCGCTCCAGTGGGCCGGCGATCCCAGCGACGTCTGCGTCCTGCTCGCCTCGTTCAACGACGCCACCACGATCCCGATCGGCGCGTTCAACCTGCTCGCCAACAACTTCGTCCTCGCGGTGGCGCCGGCCGACAGCGTCGGCCACAAGGCGTTGGGCTACGCGATCCCGTCGATCTCGCTGTCGGGACTCGTGATGCGCTCGCAGGTGGTGTTCCTCGACGAGACGTCGCTCGGCCTCAACTCGATCTCGTCGATCATCCTCACGACGTTCCTCTGAGTTCGCGTCGCATCGCGCGGCAGCGCCGGAGCGAGCGACGGCGGCACGGATCCGCAGGCACCGGATCGGACCGTCGGCGCGGTCGGGCCGATCCGGCTCAGCCCCCCGCGCTCGGTTCCAGCCCGGGCTCCCCCGCGTCCGAAACCCTGCTCGCGCGCACCCGTCCCCGATCGGCCGGACGGGGCGCACGCCGCACATCGGAGTCGAGGATCCGTTGGCTATGCTCCCCCCCGCCGCGCGCGATGCAGCGCGCGACCAGAAGAAGATGCTCGCCACGGACCGGAACCAGTCCCACTCCGATTCGCGCCTGACCTTGAGCCCCGCGCCCGTCGTCTCGATCGGTCTTCCCGTCTACAACGGGGAACGCTATCTCGCCAAGACGCTGGACGCCCTGCTCGCGCAGTCCTTCCGCGACTTCGAGATCGTCATCTCCGACAACGCGTCGACCGATGCGACGCCGAGGATCTGCCGCGACGCCGCGCTCCGCGACCCGCGGATCCGCTACCACCGCCAGTCGACCAATCTCGGCGCCGCCGCGAACTACAACCACGTCTTCGCCCTCGCCCGCGGTCGCTACTTCCGCTGGAACGCGGCCGACGACTTCGTCGCGCCGCACGCCCTCGGGCACTGCGTGGAGTTCCTGCGGGCGCATCCCGAGTTCGTGCTCGCCTACCCGCAGACGAAGATCATCGACGCGGAGGGTCGCGAGCTCGAAGACTACGACGACGGGCTCGACCTCCGCGACCCGTCGGTGACGCACCGGATCGACGTCGTGCTCCAGCGCACCAAGGAGTGCAACGCGGTCTTCGGCCTGATCGACGCCGAGCGCCTGCGGCAGACGCAGCTGATCGGCCGCTTCGTCGGCTCCGACCACATCCTCCTCTTCGAGCTCGCGCTGCGCGGCCCGTTCGCCGAGCTACCGGGCTCCTGGTTCTATCGCCGCACGCACGAGGCCGCGTCGAGCGCCGACAAGAGCGCGGAGCGCCAACGCGAGTTCTACGACCCGCGGAACGAGGATGCGGAGTTCCTCAAGAGCTGCCACGAGCGCACGCGACGGCACTTCCGCGAGGCCTTCGCCGCCGTGCGTCGCACGCGGCTCCCCTTCTTCACCCGTCTGCGCTGCCTCTGGACCGTGTTCCGCATCGGCATCGCGTCGCGGCGCCACATGATCGAGGAGTTCCGGCGCGCACGGCTCGCGAGCGGGAGCACGCGGTGACGCACGCGACGGCCCACACGCCGTTCGGCGGCAAGGAGCTCTGGGCCTATCGGGAGCTGTTCTGGTTCCTGGTCTGGCGCGACGTGAAGGTCCGCTACAAGCAGACGCTCTTCGGTGCCGCCTGGGCCGTGCTGCAACCCGTCATGACGATGGTCGTCTTCCTGTTCATCGGGAAGCTCGCCGCGCTGTCGACGGAAGGACTGCCCGCGCCCGTCTTCTGGCTCGCGGCCCTCGTGCCGTGGACCTACTTCGCCAACGCCCTCAACGGCGCCGGGCAGAGCCTCGTCGCCAACTCGCAGCTGCTCACCAAGGTCTGGTTCCCCCGCATCACGCTGCCGGCCGCACCCGTGCTGGCCGGGCTCGTCGACCTTTGCATCGCGACGCTCGTGCTGCTGGTGGTGATCCTCGCCTACGGCATCGTGCCCTCGCCGCTCGTGCTGATCTGGCCGCTGCTCGTGCTGGCCACCGCGGCGACCGCGCTCGGCTTCGGTCTGATCGCCGCGGCGCTGAACGTGCGCTACCGGGACGTGAAGTACGCGCTGCCCTTCCTCGTGCAGTTCTGGATGTTCGCGTCGCCGGTGCTCTGGTCGTGGGACGAGGCGCGCAATCTCGAGTCACCGGCGCTGCGCGTGGCCCTCACGCTGAATCCGATGTGCGGGCTGATCGATGCCTTCCGTGGCTCGCTCGTCGGCGCCGGGAGCATCGACTGGACCGCCCTCGCGGTGTCGCTCGTGACCGCGGTGATCGTCCTCGCCGTGGGGCTGCGCTGGTTCCACCGCACCGAACGCGCGTTCGCGGACCTGGTGTGAAGCTGCCATGACGACGGCCATCTCGGTTCGCGGCCTCGGCAAGCGCTACCGCCTCGGCGAGCATCTCGGCGAGACGATGCTGCGCGAGGCGATCGCCAGGCTGTTCCGTCGCCCCGCGCGCGCCCCCGACGCATCGCGCGAGCTCTGGGCGCTGCGCGACGTCTCGTTCGACGTGCAGCAGGGCGAGGTCGTCGGCCTCGTCGGCCGGAACGGCGCCGGCAAGAGCACGCTGCTCAAGGTGCTCTCGCGCATCACGTATCCGACGATGGGTTCCATCGCGGTCGCCGGTCGTCTCGCCTCGCTGCTCGAGGTCGGCACGGGCTTCCACGACGAACTCAGCGGCCGCGAGAACATCTACCTCAACGGTTCGATCCTCGGCATGCGTCGGCGCGAGATCGACGCGCGCCTCGACGACATCGTCGCCTTCAGCGGCGTCGAGCGATTCCTCGACACGCCGATCAAGCGCTACTCGAGTGGCATGCGCCTGCGACTCGGTTTCGCCGTCGCGGCGCATCTCGATCCGGAGATCCTGCTCGTCGACGAGGTGCTCGCCGTCGGCGACGCGGAGTTCCAACGCAAGTGCCTGGACGCGATGTCGGAGCTGCGCTCCGGCGGCCGCACGGTGCTCTTCGTCTCGCACAACATGGCGGCGGTCGAGAACCTCTGCTCGCGGGCGCTGTGGATCGACGGCGGCACGGTGCGCCAGGACGGCAAGGCCACGGACGTGATCCGTGCCTACCTCGCGACCTTCGGCAGCGGCGGCGGCACGCGCATCGATCTCAAGGACCGCGACAACCGCCGCGGCGACGGTCGCATCCGCTTCACGGGCATCGAGGTGCTCGATACCGACGGCAACCCGCTCCCGCTCGTCCGGGCCGGCGACGCGTTGAAGCTCCGCCTCGCCTTCGACGTCGGCGAGCGCATCGAGGAGCCGCACTTCGGGGTCGAGATCCACACCGACCTCGGCACGCGGGTCACGGAGATGAGCACCTGGGGCTGCGGTCACGAGATCCCGGTGCTCGAGCCGGGCGCGGGCACGCTCGACCTCGACATCACGATGCTCAACCTGATGCCCGGTCGCTACCACGTGTCGCTCTGGGCGGAGCGGCCGGGGCCGGTGCACTTCGACGTGCTCGATCGCTGTGCGGTGATCGACGTCGAGACGTCCAACTACTACGGCTCGGGCCGCGGCATCGACGGCAAGCTCGGCGTCGTCTTCCTGCCGTGCCGATGGACGAGCGGCACGCCGGCGACGCGCGCGACGTGACCATCGCCTTCGTCAATCAGCCCTGGAATCCCTTCCTGCCCCCCGTGCAGGGCGGGTCGATCGCGATCTGGAACGACCGCGTCGCGCGCGTGCTGGCCGAGGATCCGACGATGCGGGTCGTCCTGCTCGGCGGGACGAAGGAACCGCGCATGGTGAGCCGCACCGACGGCCGCCTCGCCTTCCGCGCCGTGCCCCTGCGCTACGGGCCGAAGCTCGAACGGTGGCGCGCACGCCTCGGGCTCGACCGGGATCCGCGCTCACCGCGGCTGCTCGCGCCGTCGGTCTACGCATCCTTCGCGCGGCGCGTGCTGCGCGTCGCCGTCGCCGAGGACCCACGCGTGCTCCACGTGCACAACCTCGCCCAGCTCCTGCCGATCGCGCGCACCCTGCTGCCGCGCGCGCGGCTCGTGCTGCACATGCACTGCGAGTGGCTCTCGCAGCTCGATGCCGCCTGGATGTACGGACTCGCGCGCCACGCCGATGCGATCGTCGGCTGCAGCGAGCACGTGACCGCGACGATCCGCGCCGCACACCCGGGACTCGCCGCGCGCTGCGTCGCCGTGCCCGACGGCGTCGACGTCGCGAGCTTCGCACCGCGGCCCACGCCGCGCGGCGGACGGCGCATCGTGCTCTTCGTCGGGCGCATCTCCCCCGAGAAGGGCCTGCACGTCCTGTTGCCCGCGTTCGCGAGGCTCTGCGCCGACCGCGACGATCTCGAGCTCCACATCGCCGGCCCCGATGCGACGACGCCGCAGGCGATCCTCGTCGACCTCGCGCTCGAACCCCGCGTACGCGCGCTCGCGCGCTGGTACGAAGGCGACTACCTCGCCGCGCTCCGTGCACAGGCCGCGCCCCTCGGCGACCGCGTACGCTTCCTCGGCACCGTCCCCCAGGACCAGCTGCCGGACTGCTACGCGCGCGCCAGCGTCGTCGTGCAACCCTCGCTGTACGAGTCGTTCGGCATGCCGATCATCGAGGCGATGGCGTGCGAGCGGGCCGTCGTCGCCTGTCGCGCCGGCGGCATGACGGAGCTCGTCGACGACGGCGAGGACGGCCTGCTGGTCGAACCGGACGATGCCGTCGCGCTGGCCGATGCGCTGGCATCGCTGCTCGACGACGACGCGCGGCGCACGCGCCTCGCCGCCGCGGGTCTGCGCAAGGCGCGGGCGCGCTTCGCCTGGGAGCACGTGGCGCGCGCGGTGCGTGCGGTGCACGAGGGGGAGCGTCCATGAGCCTCACGTGGCGCGAGCGCTGGGCGGCGCGGCTGGATGCCCGGCTGCTCCGCGCGTCGCGACCGCTCGGGGACGCGGACCTCGCGCGCAGGACCCTGGTCCTCGCGCCGCACCCCGACGACGAGACGCTCGGCTGCGGCGGCACGATCGCCCGCCTGCGCGCGCTCGGCACGCAGGTCACCGTCGTGGTCGCCGCCGACGGCAGCCGCTCGCACCGCCACCTCATGCCCGTCGACGAACTGCGCGCGCGACGCGACGCGGAACTGCTCGCCGCCTGCGGCGAGCTGGGAGTCGGAGCGAGCGACGTCGTGCGGCTCGGCATCGAGGACGGCACCCTGCGCGAGCACGTCGCGGCGATCGCCGACGCGGTCGCGACCCTCGTGCGCGAGCGCGGGATCGAGCGGCTCTGCATGCCCGTCGCCGCCGAGCGGATCGCCGACCATGTCGCGGTGCACGCCGCGGGTCGTGCCGTGGTACAGCGGTTGGCCGCGTTGCAGGTCTTCGAGTACCCCGTGTGGTTCTGGCACGTGTGGCCCTTCGTCCATCCGGAGGCCTACGGCGTGCGTGCGCGCCTCCGCGCCGCGCGCGAGTCCCTCGCGGCCTGGCGGGGTCTGCATCGCCTCGACCGCCGCGTCGAGCTCGGCCCGGCGAGGGCTCTCAAGCTGAACGCACTCGCCCGGCACGAGACGCAGACGCGGCGCGTGGTGGACGACCCGCGCTGGGCCACGTTGTCCGACGTCGCCGAGGGGAGCTGGCTCGCTCGCCTCCTCGGTCCCAACGAGTTCTTCGCGGTGACCGAGCCCAGGTTCGACGCGCAGACGGCGCAAGCACGCGACGAAGCCCCGGCCCCGCGACCGGACGATCCGGATATGGTCCGGCGACGCGCGACATGACCGACCCGCACATCGAGGACCCTGAACTCGTCGAGCGACTGCGCCGCGGCGACAAGGATGCACTGGCGACGCTCTTCGCCCAGCACCGGGAGCGGCTGCGGCGGATGGTCGAGTTCCGGCTGCATCCGCGCATCGCGCGTCGGATCGACCCGGACGATGTCCTGCAGGACGCCTGGCTCGACGCGGTCCTCCGCATCGAGAGCTTCGCGCAGCAGCGCGACCCATCGGTCTATCTGTGGCTGCGGCTCATCGTCGGCCAGACCATGATCGACCTGCACCGACGTCACATCGGGGCGCAGATGCGCGACGCGCGTCACGAGGTCCATCTCGGAGGAAGGGGCGGGCCCGCGATGTCGTCCGAGGCGATCTCGTTCCATCTCTCGGGGGGACTGACCTCACCGAGCAATGCGGCGGCGCGCGCCGAGCAGGCGAACCTGCTGCGCGAGGTCCTCGATCAGATGGACGACATCGACCGGGAGATCCTCGTGCTGCGGCATCTCGAGGAGCTGACGAACTCCGAGGTCAGCAAGCTGCTCGGACTCCAACCGACGGCCGCGAGCAACCGCTACGTGCGCGCGTTGACCCGCCTCAAGGGCCTGCTGGCCGACAAGCCGGGACTGCACGATCCGGGCGCGTGACGGCGCGACGGACGACGAGGCGATCGACATGACCGACCCGAGCGAAGAGCTGGATCCCCTCGAACGCCTGATGGAGGAGTTCACGCGGGCCGTCCGGGCGGGCAAGGCGGTCGACGTGGAGGACTGGGCGCAACGGCACCCGGAGCAGGCCGACGTGATCCGCGAGCTGTTCCCCGCGATCCTCGCCGTCGAGGGCATGAAGTCCGGCAGCGATGCCGCGCGCACGCCACGCCCGGCATTCAACTTCGTCGATCGGCTCGGCGACTACCGCATCGTCGCCGAGGTGGGACGCGGCGGCATGGGCGTCGTCTACGAGGCGGAGCAGGAGTCGCTCGGACGGCGGGTCGCCGTGAAGGTCCTGCCGCCGATGCGCGACGAGAGGCGCGTGCAGCGCTTCGAGCGCGAGGCGCGCACGGCGGCGCGGCTCCACCACACGAACATCGTCCCGATCTTCGGCGTGGGCGAGCACGAGGGCTGGCACTACTACGTGATGCCCCTGATCCGCGGCGTCGGACTCGACGCGGTGCTCGGCGCCCTGCGCGGCACGCGCCACGAGCCGCACCCGAGCGCCGTGCGCCGCATCGCCGAGCTCACGCCGCAGGAAGCGGCGAAGGGGCTGCAGACCGGGCGCTTCCGCCCCATCACGCGCGGCTCCGGCTCGGGCGACGCACTCGCTTCGGCGAGCGGTCCGGACTCCGAGGCGGCGGCGGTGATCGACGCGGAGGCGCATGGGTCCGGCGAGCTGCGCCCGGCGTCCGCCACCCCACGGCTCCCGGCGTCCGACGAGCCGGGTGCGGACGCGACCGTGTACTGGCACAGCGTCGCCGAGATCGCGCGTCAGGTCGCGGCGGCCCTCGGCTATGCGCATGCCCAGGGCGTGCTCCACCGCGACGTGAAGCCCGGCAACCTGCTGCTCGATGCGCACGGGGTCGTCTGGGTGACCGACTTCGGGCTCGCGAAGGCGATCGGCACCGACGAGCTGACGATGTCGGGCGACCTCGTCGGCACGCTGCAGTACATGGCCCCCGAGCAGCTGCACGGGCGCTACGACGCGCGCACGGATGTGTACGGCCTGGGGCTCGTGCTCTACGAGCTGCTCACGCTGCAGCCCGCGTTCAGCGATCCCGAGCGCGGCAGCCTGCTGAAGAAGGTCGAGCAAGGTCGGCCGACGCGGCCGAGCCTGCTGCGTCCGGGCATCCCGCGCGATCTCGAGACGATCGTCCTCCTCGCTCTGCAACCCGACCCGACGCACCGCTATCAGACGGCCGCCGACCTCGCGGACGATCTGCAGCGCTTCCTCGAGGATCGACCCGTGCGCGCGCGGCGGGCGAACGCGGTGGAGCACGCCTGGCGCTGGTGCCGCCGCAACCGCCTCGTCGCCAGTCTCGCGGCGGTCGCGATGATCAGCCTGCTCGCGGCGCTGGTCACGGGCTGGAGCGGATACGTGTCGACGCGTGACACGCTGGCCGTCGCGAAGGTCGCACGCGACGACGCGACGCGGAACTTCGCGCTCGCCAAGAAGGTGCTCGAGAACCTGTTCGACACCGCGGCCGGTCCCGACGAGTTCGAGCTCGTCGTCGACGAGGCGAGCGGCGAGGCCTCGCTGGAGTGGGTGCAACCGACGCAGCCCTCGCCCGAGACCGCGGCCATGCTCGAGACGCTGCTGCGCTTCTACGACGAGTTCGCGGCGCAGAACGCCGACGCGACCGACATGCGTCTCGAGATCGCGCACGCACATCGACGTGCGGGCGAACTCTACGCGCGGCTCCTGCGGACGGCGGAAGCGGACAAGGCCTTCGCACGCTCGCTCGAGCTCTTCCGCGAGCTCGACGCCGGTTCACGCACGCATGCGACCACGATCGCCGCGATCCACAACCGCATGGGACGGGTCGCCCTCGACGCGAACGACGCCGAGCGCGCCCGCAGCGCCGCCGCCGCCGCCATCGCGGCGATCGACACGCTGAGCTCGCGACCCGCACGCTTCGAGCGCGCGCGGGCGCACGAGCTCGTCGCCGGCACGATCCGCAAGGCGCCGCTCGACGAGCGCGAGCTGCGCGCACAGCAGCCCGATCGCGGTGCGCGCCGCGGCCCGCCCGGGAGCGAGCCGCGCGAAGGCCGCGAACCGGCGCGCAGGAATCCGCAGGACGGCCCGCGTGCGGATCGACCGCCGCGCGAGGAGCTGCCGGAGCCGATCGACTCGTCGGATCGCAACCGCCTGCTCGTCGAGCTGCGCACGGCGTGGGAACTCGATCAGCAGCTCACGCAGGAGGCCCCCGAGAACCCGGCCTACCAGGCCGCCGCGGCGCGCACGACGCGCTACTACGCGTGGGCGCTCGAGCGCAGTGCGCTGCCGCAGGAGCGGCTCGAACGGCGGCGCGTCCTCGAGGCGGAGATCCGGCGACTGGAGGCGCTCGCCACGCACGATGCGAAGCCCATCAACCAGCTCCGCCTGGCGCAGTCGTACCTCGCCCTGCTGCCCACGCCGCTGCCCCTGCTGCGCGGCCTCGCGCAGGCCGCGGAGTCGAAGCTCGTCGAACGCCTCGACGCGAAGCTGATCGAGCGCGTCGATCAAGCCGTCGCCATCGCCGAACGCCTGCTCGCGCGCGAGCCCGACGAAGCCGAGTACCGCTGGCTCTTCGGCGTCGCCGTGACCGAGCGCTCGCGCATCGATCTCGAGGCCGGACGCACGCCCGACCTGGATCGCCTCCGCAAGGCGGTCGAGATCCTCGCCGAGACGCGAATCGAATCGCGCATCGACGTGCAGCGTCGCCTCGCGGCCGGCGCGACCCTCGTGCGCGCGCTCCAGGCCAGCGGCGACACCGACGCCACCGCCCAGGAGCTGCAGCGCACGTTCGGCTTCCTCGAAGCCCTGCCGGCCCGCGGCACTCGCCGCGGCGCACCCGGACGCAGTGGCGTCGAGCCCTTGGGCAGCGGCCGCCCCTTGGACCCCATGGACCGCGAACACGTCGAAGGCGAGTTCCGGCGCCGCTTCGAGGAGCTCGGCATCGACGTGAGTTCACCGGAGGTCGGTCGCGCGATGCGGCGATTCCTCGACGCCCGGGAACGGCAGCGGCCCCCGCGCTGATCCACGGGTCCGGCCACGGCGTGCGATGGTCGCATGCGCCGCGTAGCCTCAAGAGATGCTGATCGGCATCCCCTCGGTGATCGGACCCGAGCTCCTCGCCGTGCTCTCGCGCATGGGTCACGGCGACGAGCTCGTGCTCGCCGATGCACACTTCCCCGGTGAGAGCATCGCGCAGCGGCTGCTGCGCTGCGACGGCGTCCGCATCGCACCGCTCCTCGACGGCATCTGCCGTCTCTTCCCCCTCGATGCCTACGTCTCGGAGCCCGTCGTCATGATGGCGGCGGTGCCCGGCGACACGCTCGATCCCGCGGTCGAAGCCAGCTACCGCCAGGCGATCGAGCGCTGGCAGCCCGGCCGCGCGCGCATCCAACGCCTCGAGCGCTTCGCGTTCTACGAACGCACACGTGGCGCGTTCGCGGTCGTCATGACCGGCGAGCTCGCGAAGTACGGCAACGTGATCCTCAAGAAGGGCCTGGTCGAGGGCACGGCGTGACCGGGCGCGCGAGGCATCCCGGGCGGGAGCTCGGCGACGCGCATCCGGCCTGGCTCGCCGGCCGACCGCTGCGGCGTGACTCGCTGCTCGAGGTGCTCGACAAGTTCACCGGCGAACCCGCGGGCAGCGTGGTCCGCGCGGCGCGCGAAGACGTCGCGGCGGCGATCGATGCGGCGCACGACGCCGCGACGGCGATGCGACGGCTGCCGGCCTGGCGGCGCCGCGACTGCCTGCTGCACGTCGTGCAGCGGCTGATCGAGCGCAGCGAGGACTGCGCGCGCGTGCTCGCGATCGAGGTCGGCAAGCCCCTGCGCGACGCCCGCAACGAGGTCGCGCGCGCCATCGACACGTTCCGGCTCGCCGCCGAGGAGGCGACGCGCATCGTCGGCGAGGAGCTGCCGCTCGACGTCTCCCCACGCGGCGAAGGCCTGGCGGGCATCGTGCGACGCGTGCCCGTCGGCCCCTGTGCCCTGATCACGCCGTTCAACTTCCCGCTCAATCTCGTCGCCCACAAGGTCGGGCCGGCACTCGCGGCCGGCTGCCCGTTCGTGCTGAAGCCCGCGTCGTCGACACCGCGTTCGGCGCTGATCGTCGCCGAGCTCCTCGCCGAGACCGAGCTGCCGCCGGGCAGCTTCAGCGTGCTGCCCTGCACGAGCGAGGCCGCCGCGCCGCTCGTCGACGACGAGCGCATGCGGCTGCTCTCGTTCACGGGCTCCGCGGCCGTCGGTTGGAACCTGCGCGCTCGGGCCGCGCGCAAGCGGCACGTGACGCTCGAACTCGGCGGCAACGCGGCGTGCATCGTCGACGACGGGGTCGACGTGGCCCACGCCGCGGCGCGCATCGTGAGCGGCGCCTTCCAGCAGGCCGGTCAGAGCTGCATCAGCGTCCAGCGCATCCTCGTGCATCGCCGGGTGTCCGACGCGTTGCGCGAGGCGTTGATCGCCCGTGCGAACACGCTGCGCTGCGGAGATCCGCTCGACGAGGCCACGGAGCTCGGGCCGCTGGTCTCGGTGCAGGACGCGCGGCGCATCGAGGCCGTCGTCGCGGCGGCGCTCGCCCGCGGCGCGCGCCTGCTCTGCGGTGGCGTGCGCGACGGTGCGTGCTTCGCGCCGACCTTGCTCGAGGGCGTCCCCGACGACGCGGACGCCGCCTGCGAGGAGGTCTTCGGTCCGCTCGCGACGTTCGAGGTCTTCGACGAGTTCGACGCCGCGCTGCGCCGGACCAATGCGAGCCGGTACGGATTGCAGGCCGGCGTCTTCACCAACGACCTCGCCCACGCGATGCGCGCCTTCGACGAGCTCGAGGTCGGTGGGGTCATCGTCGGCGACATCCCGTCGCTACGGGTCGATGCGATGCCGTACGGCGGCGCGAAGGACTCGGGCGTCGGTCGCGAGGGCGTGCGCTACGCGATCGCCGAGATGACCGAACCGCGGCTGCTCGTGCTGAGACGCTGAGTTCCCGCCTTCGCCGGTGCGTGCGGACCCGCGTAGAGTGCGGCCCCTCGCATGCGCACGCTCCTCCTCGTCTCGCTCCTCGCGACGGCAGCCGTCGCCCAGGAGCCGGGTGCCCGTCTCGCCGCGATCTGTTCCGGATCCGGCGGGATCGCACGTCTCGGCACGCTCGGCGTCGGACTCGGTGGCCGCGGCATCCACGTCGTGACCATCGCGACGGATGGGCCGCTCGCCGAGAGTGAACGACCCGCGATCCTGGTCGTCGCCGGTGCCGACGGCAGCTCGGACCTCGGCACGGAGCTCGCGATCGCGCACGTCGAGCATCTCGTGCGCGACCATCGCGCGGGTCACGCCGCGACCCGTGCGCTGCTCGCCGAGCGCGTGATCCACGTCGTGCCGCTGCTGAATCCCGACGGCGCCGCGCTGGGCCGGCCGGGGAACGCCCGCGCCCTCGATCTCGATCGCGACGGTCGCAACGACGAGGACGGTCCGCGCGACCTCGATGGCGACGGCGTCGTCGCGCAGATGCGGTGGCCGGACGTCGACGGCGAGTGGCTCGTCGATCCGAACGACCCCCGCTTCATGCGCAGGGCGGATCGCAAGGCCGGCGAGCGCGGGACGCACTCGATCTCGATCGAGTGTGCGGATCAGGACGGCGACGAGGCACGCGGCGAGGACCCCGGCCGCGGCGTGGCGATCGCGCGGAACTTCGCGCAACGCCACACGGAGTTCGACCGCGAGGCCGGCCCCTTCCCGATGAGCGAGCCGGAGACCCGCGCACTCGCCGAGTTCGTGCTGGCCCGCCGCAACATCGCGATGGCGATCGTGTGGGATCGCGACGACGTGCTCCTCGCCACGCCGAAGGCCGGTCAGGAGCGCGCGCGAGTCCAGTTCGACGGCATCCACGCCGACGACGTCGCCCTCTACGAGCGCGTCGGCAAACTCTATCGCGAGCGCACGCGGCGCAGCGGCGAGTCCTCGCCGCGCATGGACGGCAGCGTGTGGTCGTGGCTCTACGCCCAGCTCGGCATCCCGACCTTCGCTTCCGACGTCTGGCGGGTCCCGCGAGGCGGCAAGGAGGGCGAGGTGACGATCAGCGACGATCTCGCGCGGAGCCGCGCCTGCGAGGCGGCGGGAAAGGGCTTCGTCGCCTGGCATCCACATCGACACCCTCAGCTCGGCGACGTGGAGATCGGCGGCTTCGTGACCGGCCGCGACCACGAGCTCTGCACGCAGGACGAGCGCAGCACCGTGTTCGCCGCACACCACGGCTTCCTCCTCGAGCTCGCGGCGATGGGCCCGAAGGTGTCGATCCGGAGCTTCACGACGCGCGAGCTCGACGGTGGCGCGGTGCGCGTCGAGGCGGTCGTCGTGAACGACGGCGACTGGCCGACGCTCTGCGGCATGGCGTCGCACACGCGACGCTACGTGACCGGGCGCGTGAAGCTCGCGCTCGGCGACGCGCAGCTCCTCGCGGGTGATGCACAGCAGACGCTGCCCGAGCTCGACGCGCTCGGCGGCAAGCACGAATTCGGGTGGATCGTGACCGGCAAGCCCGGCACCAGGCTCGCGCTGGAGATCGCGCTCGAACCGGCCGGCAAGGACCGCAAGGAGGTGACGCTGTGAAGCACGTGCTCCGGAAGACGCTGTCGTTCGTCGCCACCCTCGCGATCCTGGGCCAGGCACCGCTGCCCGCCCAACGCAACGACGAGCCCAAGCTCGCGATCCAGTGGAACCGCTTCTACGACGCCGACGAGCTCGTGGTGTTGATGAACCGGATGCGCGACGCCTGGCCGCGCTTCGTCACCATGCGCTCGCTCGGCAAGAGCTGGGAGGGCCGCGAGCTCTGGATGATCGTCGTGAACAACCCGGCGACGGGTGAGCACCACTCGAAGCCCGCGATGTACACGGACGCGAACATCCACGGCAACGAGGTCCAGGGCGGCGAGGCGAACCTCTACCTCGTCTGGTACCTCATGGAGAACTACGGCAAGGTCGCGCGCATCACCGAGCTCGTCGACCGCGCGGCCTTCTACGTGGTGCCGACGGTGAACGTCGACGGGCGAGCGGCGTGGTTCCGCGAGGCGAACAACGCGTCCTCGCAGCGCGCCCCGCGCAAGCCGTTCGACGACGACCGCGACGGCCTGCTCGACGAGGACGGCCCCAACGATCTCGACGGCGACGGCCATCTGACCCAGATGCGCAAGCGCGTCCCGCCGGGCGAAGGGGACTGGCGTGAGTCGGAGACGCAGCCCGGCCTCCTCGAGCGCGTGCCGCAGGGTCAGAAGGGGGACTTCCTCCTGCTCGGCAGCGAGGGCATCGACGACGACGGCGACGGCCGCATCAACGAGGACGGCCCCGGCTTCTACGACATGAACCGCAACTGGCCGAGCGGTTGGAACCCGAGCTACCTGCAGGGTGGCGCCGGCGAGTATCCGCTCTCGCATCCCGAGACGCGCGCGATCGCGGACTTCATCCTCGCGCACCGGAACATCGCCGGCGTCCAGGCCTTCCACAATGCGGGCGGGATGATCCTGCGCGGGCCGGGGGTCGCGGAGTACGGCGAATACCCGTCCCCGGACGTCGCGGTCTACGACGCGCTCGGCCGCGACGGCGAGTTCATGCTGCCCTTCTACCGTTACATGGTCATCCACAAGGACCTGTACTCGGTCTCGGGCGGCTTCGTGAACTGGACCTACGAGGGTCTCGGCATCTTCTCGTTCACGAACGAGATGTGGTCCGACGCGCGGCTCATGCAGAAGCAGGACGCGCGCCTCTCGGAGACGGATCGCGCGCGGTGGAACGACCTCCTGCTCTTCGGCGACGGCCGGACGCCGTGGACGAAGGTGCAACACCCGCTGTACGGCGAGATCGAGGTCGGCGGCTCGCGCAAGTTCATCGGCCGCACGCCGCCGAGCTGGCTCATCGAGGAGGAGCTGCACCGCAACGCGGCCTTCGTCGCGCACCATGCCTGGCACATGCCCCTCGTCACCCTCGAGGACCTCGTCGTGCGCCCGGCACCCGGCGGCCTGCACTACGTCGACGTCACCGTGCGGAACCATCGCAAGCTCCCGACCCGCTCGGCGCTGGCGGCGGCCCGCGCGATCGGCATCCCCGACACCCTGCGGTTCGAGGGAGCCGGACTGAGCGTCGTCGCCGGCGGTGAACCGACCGATCGCTTCCGTCTCGAACGCATCACGCTCCAGGAGCGCGACCCCGCGACCCTCCGCGCGGAGCGCGGTGTTCCCGGCGAGGGTGAATGGCGCGCGCGCTGGATCGTGTCGGGCACGGGTCGTTTCTCGATCCACTACCGCGCGGAGAAGGCGAAGGCCGCGACGCTCGAAGGCGCGATCGACTGAGACCCTCACGCTTCGTCCCACTCAACCTGCGTTGGCATCGCGACGATCTTGGGGCTCCTGACTCAGGGGCTTCCCCTGCCCGTGCCGATCGGGTTCAATACTCGGCCTTCGAAGTCGCGCGTGGCTCGTCAATGCGTCGCACCGCACACCGCGTCGCCTGCGGCTTCGACCCCCCCCACCTGCATACCCACCGAGGCACGCCCATGAAGATCAGCGAAAACCGTCGTCTCCGCGGCGAGAAGAAGGCTCTTGCCCGCCACGAGCACCTGGAGACCCAGAATTCGCGCTTCGAGAAGCGATACCTCGAATACGCCCGGGCGATCGCCGAGGGCGAGTCCTCGGCCGGGAAGATCGACTTCACGAAGCTCGAACTCGTCCTGAAGCAGGCCGGGAAGACGACCAACGACCTCCAGGCCAAGGTCGCCGAGATCCGCAAGGAACTCGCCGGCTCCTGAGAGCCGCCAGCGCCCGCCCTCAGCCGCGCGGGCGGGTCCGCAGGGCGACCAGCACGCAGGGTCCGCCCGCGATCAGCGTGAGGCCGAGCTCCCCCGCCCGCCGGATCGCCGCCTCGCTCTCCGCCCCGGGCTGCATCCAGAGGCGCCGGATGCCCTTGCGGGCCGCGCTCTCCACGATCTGCTCGGTCACCTTCGGCGGCGTGATGATCGAGAGCGCCTCGACCCCATCCGGCAGCTGTTCGACCGTCGCGACGCAGGTCTGTCCTTCGATCGCGCTCTCGCGAGGGTTGATCGGGATGGCCTCGTAGCCGTGGGCGAGCAGGTCGACGAGGACCCTGTTGCCGTACTTCTCGGGGTCCTTCGAGGCGCCGGCGACGCCGATGCGCCGACAGGCGAGGAACTCTGCGATCGCGTCCATCGGCGAGAGGCTAGCCCCGCCCGCGGTCGCGTGGCAGAGGCAGCGCGAGACCGGCGCGCAGACCGCGGAGCCAGTGCGGCAGGAAGCGCAGGCTGCGGGACAACACGACGCCGAGGAGCGGCCGCAGCAGGATCGCGGTCGCGAAGAAGCAGAGGCGCTGCGGCCACGCGAGGCGCTTGCGCGCGAAGTAGACCTTGCCCCGCGCGATCTGCTCGAGCTGCCTCGCCCGCATCCCGGCGAGGAGCGGTGGATCGTCGCGCTGGGAGCCGCCTTCGTGATGGCGGCAGCTCGCCGCGGTGGTGATCACGAGGCCCCGACCACGGGCCACGACCTCGCGGCAGAGGTCGAGATCCTCCACGTAGAGGAAGTAGGTCTCGTCGAAGCGCAGCCCTTCGCGGAGGAGCGCCGCGTCGATCAGCATGAGGGCGCCGGTGATGAAGCCGGTGGCGAATTCGCGCTCGCCGGGCGGTGCGGCGACGTGGCTGCGCCCGAGGGTCCAGGGTCGATAGCGCCCGTTCTCGAAGAGCACGCGGCGACCATCGGTGTCGAGCACGCGACCGCCGACGATGCCCGCGGCAGGGTGGCGCGCGGCGGTCGCGAGGAGGGCGGCGAGGCAGTCGCTTGCCACCACGGCGTCGGGATTGACGAGCACCACGTGCGTCAGCTCCGGCATGCGCGCGAGCGCGCGCTCGAAGCCGAGGTTGCAGCCCGCGCCGAAGCCGCCGTTGCGGGCGGCACGGATCGACTCCACGCCGGGCTGTCCCCGCAGGGCTGCCGCGAGCCGTTCGCCGGAGCCGTCGACCGAGGCGTTGTCGACGACGACGATCGCCGGGACGGTGCTGCCGGCGCGCAACGCCGCGACACATGCCAGCGTCGCGTCGGCGTCCGTCCAATGGACGATCACCGCCGCGACCCGGCGCTGCTCTGCTTCTGGTTCGCTCACGGGCCTGGTCGCGCATGTTCGTCATCGGACCCGCGCCGCGCGACCCTCGAGCCGAGGAAGCGTGGATCCGCCCGGCGGCAGCCGGAGCTCGCGACAAGCACGGGAGACCCCCCTGCCGGATCTAGGGACACAGCCTCATGTTCGCATCTCCCCGCATGTCGATCGCGATCGCCATGTTGACCGCCGCCTCCGCGCTGAGCGCGCAGGGCACGATCGACCGCGGTCGCCTCATCGGACTCGCCGCCGACTTCGGCGGCCCCGCCATCACGCCGGCGACCGTCCAACGACAACTCCTCTGCCGTGACGCGGCCCGGGTCTGTGCCGGCATCGGCCAGCCCGTGACCGAGTGGGCCGGCGGCCTCGCCTACAACGGCGCGAACGCCTCGGTGTGGCAGACGCAGGGCACGCGCATGGCCGAGCACGCCATCGGCACCTGTGACCTCCTCTGCTCCTCACCCGCCGAACTCCAGCTCGGCGCCGGCTCGCTCGCGACGGGCCTCGCGATCAGCGAAGCCGCCGCGACCCTCTACCAGCTCGAGTCGGTGCCCGGCATGGCCGCTCTGCACCAGTGGTCGATCGCGCAGTGCCCGCCGACGGTGTTCGCGAGCTGCCGCTTCGCCCTCCCGACCAACCGCCACATCGCGGGTTCGGTCACCGTCGACCGCAAGAACGGCTGGATCCTCTACGCCGCGTCGCTCTTCGGGCCGTCACCGACGGGTCCGCAGAACACGATCCTCGTCGCGCAGCTCACCGACCCGTGCAACATCGTGTGCACGTTCCCGGTCCTCGCCTGCAACCCGACGGCGCCGCTCGGTCCGATCACCGGGCTCGCGTTCGACGACTGCGACGAGCTGCTCTACGTGACCGACGGCACGAAGACCCTCTCGATGCGGCGCTCGGCGCTGCAGCCCTGCTCCTACCAGCCCGTCGCGTGCTGCCTCATCGGCCCTGCCGGCAACCAGTCCTGGGCCGGCATCGACATCGAGGCCGTGCACCCGGTCGCGCTCGGCCGGAGCTGCGTCGGCGGCAACTGCCCGAACTGCGGCAACCTCGCGCTCATCGCGCACGGTGATCCGAACGTCGGCAACCCCGACTTCGGCATCTCGATCGTCGACGGCCCGGTCGGCGGTCGTGCGTTCCTCGCCTTCAACGTCGGCCGCTGCACGCCGCAGAACCTGCCGATCTTCTGCGGGCCGTTCTACCCGGACATCGGCGCGATCCCGCCGGTCATCATCGGCCTGGGCGTCCTCAACGGCGGCGCGCCGTGCGACGGCTCCATCCGCTCGCGGATCGCGGTCCCGCTCGACTTCTCCCTCTGCGGCGGCGCGCTCTGCTTCCAGGGCATCGTGCTCTGCCCCGTGGCGATGCAGCCGTCCGTCGCGCTGACCAACGCGCTGCAGATCCTCGTCGATTCGTGAGCGCGGCTCGCCCCTTGAGCCCGGCTCGCGCGCGACGTGGTTCTGTCGCGGGGCGCGGCTAGCATCCGCGCCCATGATCGAACTGCGCGGCGAGATCGCGCTCGTGACAGGCGCGGGTTCCGGCATCGGCCGCGCGATCGCGGCGACCTTCGCCCGCGCCGGCGCGACGGTGCACGTCGCCGACCTCGAGCTCGGCGCCGCCGAGACCAGCGTCGCCGCCATCGTGGCCGACGGCGGTCGCGCCGTCGCACACCGGCTCGACGTGCGCGACCGCGACGCGTGCAACGCACTCGGTGAGCACATCCGCGAGCGCGATGGCCACCTCGACGTGCTCGTCAACAACGCCGGCGTGGGACACGTCGGCACCCTGCTCACGACGACGCTCGAGGACCTCGACCGCGTCCACGACGTCAATGTGCGCGGCACCTTCAACGTCACCAAGGCCTTCCTCGCCGGGATGGTCGCGCGACGTCGCGGGAAGATCGTCAACCTGGCCTCGATCGGCGGGGTCGTCGCCGTGCGCGACCGGCTCGCCTACTGCGCGACCAAGTTCGCGATCGTCGGCCTCACGAAGTGCATCGCGCTCGATCACGCGCGCGACGGCATCCGCTGCAATGCGATCTGTCCCGGCCGAGTCGAGACGCCCTTCGTCGCCGCCCGGCTCGCGGAGTACGCCGACCCGGCCGCCGCCCGCCGGGAGATGGAAGCCACGCAGGCCATCGGCCGCATGGGCACGCCCGACGAGATCGCCCACGCCGCCCTCTATCTCGCCAGCGATGCCGCCGACTTCGTCACGGGAACGACCTTCCTGATCGACGGCGGCTGGAGCGCCGGCAAGTGAGCCCGAACCGATCGCCGCGCCGCGAATCCGCATGAAGATCGTCGAGTTCGAGACCAAGGACGTCCGCTTCCCCACCTCGCGCGAGCGCCACGGCTCCGACGCGATGAACGTCGACCCCGACTACTCGGCGGCCTACGTCGTGCTCCGCACCGACACCGGTCTCGAGGGGCATGGACTCACGTTCACCGTCGGCCGCGGCAACGAGCTCTGCGTCGCCGCGATCGAGGCGTTGCGCGGGCTCGTGCTCGGGCGCTCCCTCGACGACATCCGCGCCGACATGGCTGCGTTCTGGCGAAGCCTCGTCGGCGACACGCAGCTCCGCTGGGTCGGCCCGGAGAAAGGTGTCGTGCACCTCGCGACCGGTGCGGTGGTGAACGCGGTGTGGGACCTCTGGGCGAAGGCGGAGCGCAAGCCGCTGTGGCGCCTGCTCTGCGATCTCTCCGCCGACGAGCTCGTGCGCTGCATCGACTTCCGCCACATCACCGATGCGCTGCGCCCCGAGGAGGCGCGCGACCTGCTGCTCGCGCGAGCACCGGGACGCGAGCAGCGGCTCGCGACCACGCTGGCGACGGGCTTCCCCGCCTACACGACCTCGGCCGGCTGGCTCGGCTACACCGACCGGCAGGTGCAGGACGCCGTCGCGACCGGCATCGCGCAGGGCTTCCGCCACTTCAAGATGAAGGTCGGCCGCGACCTCGCCGACGACATCCGTCGCGCGACGATGCTGCGCCGCTCCCTGGGCGAGGAGCGCTTCCTGATGATGGACGCGAACCAGGTCTGGGACGTGCCCGTCGCGATCGACTGGATGCGCTCGCTCGCGCGCTTCCGCCCGCTGTGGATCGAGGAGCCCACGAGTCCCGACGACGTGCTCGGTCACCGCGCCATCAAGCAGGGCATCGCGGGCCATGCGACACCCGCGATCGGCATCGCCACCGGCGAGCAGTGCCACAATCGCGTGATGTTCAAGCAGTTCCTCCAGGCCGACGCGATCGACTTCGTGCAGATCGACGCGTGCCGGGTCGGCGGCGTGAACGAGAACCTCGCGATCCTGCTGATGGCCGCGAAGTTCGGCAAGCCCGTGTGTCCGCACGCGGGTGGCGTCGGGCTCTGCGAGTACGTCCAGCACCTGTCGTTCTTCGACTACGTGCGCGTCGCGGGCTCGCACGAACATCGCGTGATCGAGTACGTCGACCACCTCCACGAGCACTTCATCGACCCCGTGCGCATCGAGAACGGCCACTACCGCGCGCCATCGCGGCCGGGCTTCAGCATCGAGATGAAGCCGGCGTCGCTCGCCGAGTACGCATGGCCCAACGGCCCGGTGTGGAGGACAGCACGATGAAGATCATCCGCTACCGCGATCCGTCGGGTCATGTGCGTTGGGGTGCCGACCGCCCCGGTCGATCGGGCGAGTGGGTCCGTCTCGAAGGCGATCCCTTCAGCCAGTGCGCGCGCACGGACGCCGCCGCGCGGATCGACAAGCTCCTCGCACCGGTCGTCCCGGTGCAGATCCTCTGCATCGGCCTCAACTACCGGCGCCACGCCGCGGAGGTCGGCGCGAAGGTCCCGGAGAACCCGGTCCTCTTCGTGAAGGGGCCGAATGCGCTGCAGAACCCCTTCGACCCGATCGTGTTGCCGCGCACGCTGCGCAGCGACGAGGTCGACTACGAGTGTGAGCTCGCCGTCGTGATCGGCAAGCCCTGCCGCAACGTGTCGCGCGAGCGCGCGCTCGAGTACGTCCTCGGCTACACCTGCGCGAACGACGTCAGCGCGCGCGACTGGCAGATCCGCATGAACGGCGGCCAGTGGTGTCGCGGCAAGTTCTTCGACACCTTCGCGCCGCTCGGCCCCTGCCTCGTCACGACCGACGAACTCCGCGATCCCCAGTCGCTGCGCATCCGCACCGAGCTCGACGGCGAGACCGTCCAGGACTCCTCGACGGCGGACATGATCTTCGACGTCGCGACGATCGTGTCCTTCCTCTCCGGCAGCACGACGCTCCCCGCCGGCACGGTGATCCTCACCGGCACCCCCGAAGGCGTCGGCATGTCGCGCAAGCCTCCGCGCTGGCTCCGCTCCGGCGACCGCGTCGCCATCGAGATCGAGGGGATCGGCCGGCTCGAGAACCCGGTTGTCGAGGAGCGCTGAGCGGAGACCGCCCCCGGCGACCGGAGCGGCGGGCCGCGATCGTGCGCGACGGTGGCTCGGCGTGCGGCGCCGCGTCGCGCAGCGCCCGCGGTCCCGTCCGCTGTGGGCAGTCTGCGAACGCAACTCGCGCTGGCCAAGCAAGTTGCACCGCCACGAAAGTTTGTGAATTCGTCGTGTCGAGCCTAGACTGAGCTCCATGGCCCGGCTCGACGAACGCCGTACGGCAACCCTGAGCATCTCGCTCACACCCGAACTGTTGGCCGCCGTCGACGCCCGGGTGAACAGCGGCCTCTACACGTCTGCGAGCGAGCTCGTCCGCGAAGCCCTCCGGCTCTTCCTGCAACTCGAGCACGCGCGACTGGCCGCGAGCGAGGGACGTGGGACCAGTCCCGATGCTTTGGCCGACCGGCTGGCGAAGACCTTCGAACTCCACGAGTTCGGCGTAGCCATCTCGGCTCACAAGCTCCGCACGGCGGAACCCGCGATCACCGACGAGGAACTGCGGCGGCGCCGCCTCGCCGCCGCAGAAGCCATCGAGAGCGACGACGTGATCCGTCCCTCACCGGAGCGGCTGAAGCGCCTGCGTCTGGACGATGGACCGGGCTAACCGCATCCGGAGCATCGTCGATCTCATCGAGGCGAGCGGGCACCACTGCGCACTCGTGGGTGGCGTCGCCGTCAGCATCCGGGCGCGGGAGCGGTTCACCAAGGACATCGACTTCGCCGTCTCGGTCGAGAGCGATTCCGAAGCGGAGGCGCTCGCCCTCTCACTGCAGCGCGCCGGCTACCGGCTCGAGCAGGTATTCGAGAACCGCGCCAAGGGTCTGCTCGCGACGCTTCGGTTCGGGATGCCCGGCAACCGCGGCCGGGAACCGGAGCTCGACTTGATCTTCGCCTCGAGCGGCATCGAAGCAGAGGTCGTGGCCAGCGCGGAGCTCCTCGAAGTCCTTCCTCGCCTCGAGACACCTGTCGCGCGGCTCCACCACCTCATCGCAACGAAAGTGCTCGCGGAGAGCGACGTTCGCGAACATGACCGCGCGGACTTGCAGGCGCTCCTCGCCGTGGCGACCGAGCGCGACCTGCAACTCGCACGACAGGCCCTTCGCCTCATCGAGAAGCGTGGCTTCGCGCGCGGGAAGAACCTCGAGGAGACTCTGGACGCGTTCGTGAGCCGGCGGCGGTGAGACGGCGCCGCCTCGGACTACGGTTCGACCAGCGCGCCGCGGCGCGAAGTCCGGCACCTCACCGGAGTCGCCGCCCGATCGTCGGCGGCGTCCTCGCGCTGCCCCCCGCGATCAGCGCCCTTCTTGCCGGAACGGATCGATGCGCTGCATCTCGTCCCACGTGACCTGGTTCACCGAGGCGTCTCCCTGAGGGCGATAGTTCGGGTCGTTGGTGAGGATGAGGTTGCCGTTCGGATTCACGAAGGCGCGGTCGTAGTGGTTGGTCACCGTGTGCACTTCGCCGTCGGCGGCGCGGAAGTCGTGAGCGCCGCGGATCGAGTCGATCGTGGCCCGCTGCACGCGATCCTGCGACGCCTGCTGATCGCGCCAGGTCTTCATCTGGATGTCGGACAGTTCGGCGCGCGACCTCGCGAGCATCTCGCCGCGCTTCCGGATCTCGTCGAAGTCGATCTGCATGCTGCGGGTCCTTGCCTCCGCGAGCCGCAGCTTCAGCTCGGCGATCGCCGCCGACCAACGCGGGGTCTCGCGCAGGCTGCCGGCGAGCATCAGGAGCGTGGCGACTCGATCGTCCAACTCGCCGACCGGCGCGCGCGCGGTCCGCACGTCGCTGAGCAGCCAGTAGCCGTTCTCGGAGCGCATGGCGTCGGAGCTCACCGACGCGTGCATGCCGAACATCGTGCAGCGCACCTCTTCCTCCCACGCGGTGCCGTCTTCCTCGTAACGGACCCGTGTGCGCTCGGCGACGAGCCAGGTCGAGGCATCGGTCTGCACGGCTCCGCCGTTCTGCCGCATCTGCTGGATCTGCTGTTCGATCATGCCCAGTTGGACAGCGTGCACCGCGCGCACCTTCTCCTCGACCTCGGGCAGCCGCGCCGAGTCGACGACACGGAAGCCGCTCGCATTCGGCCGCAGCTTCTGGAGGATCACCTCGACCGCCGCCTCGCCGGGGCCGCGTGGGGGCTTGCGAGCGAAGGAACCGTCGGGCTTCTGCTGCCCCTGGTTGTCGTCGAAGTTGCCGAGCTGCGACTGCGAGTACGAGTAGGTGAAGAGTCGGTTCCAGTCGAAGTGGAGCGACTCGCGATCGGGTCCTTGCAACGCGCCGATGAAGTGCACGAAGTTGTCGGCGGTCGGCGTCCACTGCACGCCACCCTGGAACTGCCAGCCCTTGGGGACCAGCAGCGTGTGGGACGCGACATTGCCGAGGCCGGGATCGCGCGCTTCCCTCCGCTCGAGCACGAGCGTCGGGTACGGGGAACTGCCTCCCGGGTCCCTGTCACCGACCCGCTCCGTCGAGTTCGTCGACTCCTGCGAGTCCGAGCCCGTGCCGGTCTCCGGACGCAACTCGAGCAACGACTCACCCGGACCCTCGCCGCCGATACGTGCCCGCAGCACGCCCGCCTCGAGTCGCCCGGTCAGCTCCTGGGGCGGCGCGCTCTCCGTGCGGTTCATCTCCGGCAGGCCGATCCGGACCTCCTCCGATCGCATGCGCAGTTCGCCGTTCTCGACGCGGCCGCGGAACGTCGCGCGGTACTCGACGGCCGTCGTGCCACCGTCCTGCGTGGGGTAGCGCAGGTCGGCGGCGAGTTCGGCGCGCAGGTCACCGGCCGTGCCCGAGAACTGCACCGTGATCGGGTATCGGAGCTCCTTGCCGTCGGGACCCGGCTCGCTGCACGGGCCGCGCCAACGGCCCGTGAAGCCGGGGCTGTTCGCCGCCCGTGCGCGCGGATCGGGGCGACCCGACGGCCTGGCGGTGAAGGTCGTCCAACCCTCGGCGTCGCTGCCGACACGACCCGTGATCACACCATTCGCGAGCGCAGCCTCCACGCGCTGCGGTTCGGAGGGGATCGACTCACCGGTCTCGACGACGCGCACCTCGATGCGCTCGCTGCGCATGCGCAGCTGGCCGTCGCGGAAGCTGCCGCGGTAGCTCGCCTTGATGGCGACGGTGAGCTGCCGCCCATCCCCGGTCGGCACCTTGGCGTTGCCGGTCACCGCGAGCTGCAGCGCCGCGTCGTCGCCCAAGAAGCGCAGCGTGATCGGATACTCGAGGTTCTGACCGCCCGCGATCGTCTCGCGCGCCGTGCCTTCCCAGTCGCCCACCGGACGCGTGGGGGCCGCATCCGATGGCGCGGGAGCGAGCACCTTGGGGATCAACTGGGCCGGCAGTCTCGCGGCGCTGGGACCCGCCAGAGCGACGAGCGCGAGGAACGCGAGGAGCAGTGCGGGAGAACGGTGATCGAGGATCGGTCGCGGCATGTCGTTCCTGTCGAAGCGACATGTGACGGTTCGCCGCGGAACGGGCCACGAAATGCGCAGCGTCAGGACATACGGCGGAACAGCCAGGCCCTGGCCACGGCCCACTCGCGCTTCACCGTGCGGGTCGACAGCTCCATCGCGGCCGCCGTGTCCTCCACCGAAAGTCCGGCGAAGAAGCGCAGCTGCACGATCTGCGCCATGCGGGAGTCGTAGACCTCGAGGGCGTCGAGCGCCTCGTCGAGCGCGACGAGGTCGAGGGCCGCGATCTCGGGCTCGGCGGCGAGCTGGAGCTCGTCGAGGTCCGGCTCGAGGCGCAGATCGGCACCGCGCCGTCGCTGCTGCGTGCGGCGGTAACGCTCGACGAGGATCTGCCGCATGACGCGCGCCGCCGCGCCGAAGAAGTGCCGGCGGTCGGCGAAGCCGTCGGCACCGCCACGGAGGCGCAGCCATGCTTCGTGGACGAGGGCCGTCGCCTGCAGGGTCTGCTGACCGCGCTCCGCGCGCATCTGTCCGTCGGCCATGCGACGGAGCTCCGCGTAGACGACCCCGAGCAGCGCCTCGTCGGCTCCGGCGGAGCCGTCGCGGACGGCCTTCAGCAGCGACGTCACGTCGGTCTCGGCAGGCTCAGGCGCGGCAGGATCGGGCGCGGGAGACGGCATGGGAACGGAGTGTCGGGGTGCCTGGTGTGCCGTGGCAGAATCCTGGCCCCGAGCCCGGAATCCTAGCGCACGTGCGAACGCCCGCCGCGCCGTGCGGACGCCTCCACAGCCTGCCGATGAACTCTCCCTGGGACCGCGTGAAAGACCTCGTCGCGGATGCCCTCGAGCTCGAGCCGTCGCAGCGCGAGGACTATCTCGCGGCCGCATGCAGCGACGATCCCGAGCTGGCCGCGGAGGCCCGCGCGATGCTGGCCGCGGCCCGCGACGCGGGCGATTTCCTCGACACGCCCCTGCCGCTGCCGAAGTCGGTGCAGTGTCTGGCCACGGGAACGCGCGTCGGTGCCTACCTCATCGAGGCATTGATCGGAGAAGGCGGCTTCAGCGAGGTGTATCGCGCACGGCAGGAGGAGCCCATCCGACGCGTCGTGGCGCTCAAGCTCCTGAAGCCCGGCATGGACTCGCGGGCGGTGCTGTCGCGGTTCGCGAGCGAGCGTCACACGCTCGCGCTGATGAGCCATCCGAACATCGCGCGTCTGCTCGACGCCGGTGCGATGGACGATGGCCGTCCGTTCGTCGTCATGGAGTTCGTGGCGGGGCGCACGCTGAAGCAGCACGCGGAGACGATGCGGTTGGGATTGCGCGATCGGCTCGCGCTGTTCCTCCAGGTCTGCGATGCCGTCGAGCACGCACACCGCCGCGGCGTGATCCACCGCGACCTCAAACCGTCGAACGTGCTCGTCGAGAGCGCCGACGGGTCGCCACGCGTGAAGGTCATCGACTTCGGGATCGCGAAGCTGCTCGACCGCGCCGCGGACGGCGCCGTGCCGACGCGATCGGGCCTGCTGCTCGGCACTCCGGCCTACGCCAGCCCCGAACAGCTCGGTCATGACGCCGCGGATGTCGACACGCGAGCGGACGTGTATGCGCTCGGCGTCCTGCTCTACGAGCTGGCGACCGGCGAGCGACCGCGCGGCGCGGCGGCCAGCCTCCTCGAGCCGCATCGGCAGGAGCTCGTGGCGCCCTCGCGTCGGCGGGAGAACGGCAACGCGCCCGCGGGCCTCGAACGCATCGCCGCCGAGCTCGATTGGATCGCGCTCAAGGCCCTCGCCTGGGATCGCGAGCAGCGCTATCCGACCGTCGATGCGCTGGCCGCCGACCTGCGCCGCTACCTCGCCGGCGACGCCGTCGAAGCGGGTCCGCCGTCGCGGCGCTACCGACTCGCCAAGTTCGCGCGGCGCCATCGCGTGCTGCTCGCCAGCGCGCTGCTCTGCGCCTCCGCACTGCTCGCCGGCGGCATCGCCGCCACGATCGGGTTCCTTCGCGCGCGCGATGCGCGCGACGCCGCGACCGCTTCGGCGGCACGGGCCGAGACCGCGCTGCGTGAGGCCGAGACCGTCTCGGAGTTCCTCGCGCGGCTGCTCTCGTCCGCACGTCCAGGGAGCGCCGGCAAGGACGTACGCGTCGTCGATCTGCTGAAGGCCTCGGACCGGCTGTTCGTGTCGATCGCGGAGTTCCCGGACGCCCAGGCGCGCCTCCGGCGCATCGTCGGCCAGACCTACGTGGGGCTGGGCGAGTTCACGCTCGCCGAGCAGCACCTGCGCGAGGCCGTCGCCATCCTCGAGCGCCTGCACGGTCCAGACGACTGGCGTCGCCTCGAGGTGCTGTTCGCGCTGGCCGCGCTGCTCTTCCGCGACGGTCGCTTCGACGACGGTGAAGCCCTGATGGAAGAGGTGACGACGCGTGCCACGGCGACGCGTGGCACCGACCATCCGCTCGCACGCGAGCTCTGGGACCTCCGGGCGAAGACCGCGTTCGAGCGCGGTCGGCATGCCGACGCCGCCGCCGCCCTGCGCGGCCTGCTCGCCGCGGACGAGGCGGGCGGGCGAGTCGATGCGGTGCTCACGACGCTGGGCAATCTCTCCCAGGTCCTGCTGCGCCTGGGGCAGCGCGACGAGGCGATGGCGCTCGCGACGCGCGGCTACGAGCTCGCGCGGGCACAGCACGGCGACGAGCATCCCCTCACGATCGTGGCGGGGCGCAAGCTCGCGGCGGTGCACATCCACGACAAGGACTACGCGGCGCTGGTGGCGGCCACGGAACCGCTCATCGCACGCGCGCGCGCGAAGCTCGGGCCCGAGCACCCCGACACCCTGGGTCTGCTGAACTACCTCGCGCTCGGCTACCAGCACACGGCCCGCCCCGACGACGCCGAGCGGATCTACCGCGAGCTCCTGCGCTCCCACGAGCAACGTCTCGGGCCGACGCATCCGCAGGCGATGATGGTGCTCAACAATCTCGGCACGCTGCTCGAGACCCGTGGCGATCTCCCGGCGGCCGAAGACCTGCTACGCGAGGCCGCGACGCGGTTCCGCAGCGTGCGCGGGACGGACGATCTCGACACGCGTCTGGCCGAGTACTTCCTGGCGCGCGTGGTGGCGAAGCAGGGCCGCCACGACGAGATCGCAGCGTCGTTCGAGGCGACGACCGCCTGGCTCTGGCTGCGGCTCGGCGCCGACAACGACCGCGCGCGCGACGCGAAGCGCGCCTGGTCCTCGCACCTGATCGAACTCGCGGCGAGCCAGCGGACGGCGGGACGGAGCGCCGACGCGGTGGCCACCCTGCGCAAGTCCTTCGATGCGTGCGGCGAACTCGGCGATGCGAAGGGCCGTCGCCTCGCGGCAACGGAGCTCACCAGGACCTTCGTCGAGATGGGTGACCTCGCCAACGCCGAGCGATGGCGCGCCGAGGCTCGCTGACTCGCGCAGCCGGAAGACCCCGGCCGCGCGGGGAGAGCGACGGCGCGCCGCGGGATCGAGGCGCGCCGAGGCCCCCGCTCAGAGCTCGAGAGACAACCTGTCGATCGACCTCTGCGTGGCCGCGGATGCGGCCACCAGCAAGCTTCTGAGAGCCCGTGCGATGGATTCGCTCTCGGGCGCTCAGTGCCCCAGTCTCAGCGCCACCGCGTTGCTGAGGTCGAAGCCGAGCGCTGCGTCCGTCGCGCCGATGGCCGCCTGCGTCACCAGCTCGAGGTTCGTCAGCAGTGCCAGCGCCGGGATCGGCAGCACGAGGTTCGCGGTGCCGCCGCTCAGCGCGAGCGCGGGGAAGACCACGCCCTGCGACGGATCCACCCGGAGCACGCAGCCCGGCATCGCCGGCAGACCCCGCGGTGCGAAGTCGCCGAAGCCGAGCATCAGCACCGCCACGTCGCCCTGCGCGGCACGCAGCCCGAGCTGCACGCTCGAGCCGAGCAGCGGCAGACGATCGACCTGCAGCGACGCCGCCCGACCGAGGCCGCCGCAGGCCGCGCCCATCGGCATGCCGGCCGACGCCAGCTCGACGACGTGCGGCTCGATGCCGGCGACCGGATCACCCGCCGAGAACCAGAAGCGGCCGTCGACGATCACGCTGCTCTGGGTGGCCTCGATGCCACCGCTGCCCAGCGATGCGTCGATCGCCGCCAGCACGCTCGTCCCGGCCGGACGACCGTCGGTCACGTGGAGTCGGGCGACCCCCGCGGCGTCGAGCGTGCGGAGCAGGGCGAAGTGGCCACCCGCGGCGCGCGCCTCGGTGCCCGTCGATGCGATGGACAGACCGCCGAGCAACGCTTCGGTGCCCCCTGCGCTGCCGTCGCTCGACCAGACCCCGCGGGTCGAGCCCGCCTCGAAGCTGGCGAAGATCACGCGCTCGCCGAGCACGAGCGGAGTCTGCGAAGGATCCAGCGCCAGGATCGACGCGGGCAGCGTGACGCGGCGGACGCCGAGCGCCGGATCGTCCATCGCGAACAAGCCCGCGCTCTGCACCGCAAAGAGCCGCTGTTCACTCGCCGCGAGCGCGAGGACCTGGCTCGGCAGACCCGAGACGAGCGTCGCGACCACGCGGGTGCCGGCCGCGCTGCCGTCGGTGGCATGCAGCTCGACCACGCGGTCGTTCCGCACGATGCCGAACCACACGAGGTCGCGATGGACCAGCGCGTTCCGCGAGAGCGAGCCGGACTGTGGCAACTGCGCGACCACCGCGGTGCCCGCCGGGCTGCCGTCGCTCACGACGAGATCGGCGCCGATGCCGGCGTACTGGAGCACCGCGACCACGCGGCTGCCGTACTGCACGATCCTCGAACTGCTCGGCGTGCGCGGCAGCGCGATCAGACGAGTCACCGCATCGGGCGACGCGGCGAAGAGCCCGACGTCGACTCCGTCCGACGCCAGGAAGACCACGCGGTCGCCGAAGCTGTTCAGCGAGCCGAGCAGACTCGAAGAGGTCCCGGGAGACAGATCGCTCACGAGCGCCGTGCCGGCCGCGGTGCCGTCGCTGTGCCAGACCTCGGAGCCGGTCGCCGCCGAGCTGGCGGCGAAGTAGACGTGCCGACCCGCCGCGACCAGACCCGAGACCTGGGTGAAACCGCTGGCGAGGATGCGCGTGCCGAGCGCGGTGCCGTCGGACGAGACGACCACTCGCCCCGTCCCGTCGCTCGCCGCGAACACCGCGTTGCGACCCTGGGCCGCGAACAGCGCCGGACGCGAGTCGAGCGAGCGCGCCGAACCCGGTTCGGTCGCGAGGTCGGCGACGAGTCGCGTCCCCGCGGGGCTGCCATCGGTGATCCCGAGTTCGGCGCCGTAGGCCTCCTCGTGGATCGAGAACCAACCGCGACCGCCGATGCTCGCCACGGTGCCGCTGGTCACGCTGGCCGCGAGCCGCTGCGCGGTGCCGCTCGCGGTGTCGATCCGCCAGAGGGCGCTCGCCGCCGAGACGAGGAAGTCCTCGCCCGAGGGTGCGTGCAGCTTGCCCACCGCGGTGGAACTCGCGACGAAGCGGAAGGGCAGGAGGCCGAAGTCCGTGACGACGCCGTTGCGGTCGATCTTCGCGAGGCGATCCGAGACGCTCGAACCCACGCCCGCCAGGAACCAGAGGGCGTCGCGCGACACGCCGAGGATCAGGTTCGTGCCGACCTGCGGCACGCCGGGGATGACCTGCGTGCCGGCCACCGAGCCGTCGGTCGCGAGCAGACCCTGGAAGTGGCGGAACCAGGCCCGGCCCTCGAAGGCGACACCTTGGTTCCCGCGCTCGATGAAGGCGGCTCCCACGGCCGGCGGCGTCCCGACGAGGGTCCCCGCCGCGCTGCCGTCGGTCACGACGAGCCGCCGCACGAAGTTGCCGGTGTCGATGCCCACGAGGACCATCGCGACGCGGCCGTCGGGCAGGGTCGCCGACTCGAACATCTGGATCTGCTCGGAGCGGGGAGCGAGCGCGCTGATCCGCGAGGTGCCCGCGGCCGTGCCGTCGGTCCGCCAGAGTTCCACCTCGGTGCCGTCGAAGGCCATGAAGGCGAGGAATTCGGCGCCGCTCGCGTCGCGTCCGACCGCGGCGGCCGTGCCGATGCTCGACGAGGTCGAGGCACCCGTACCGGGATGGATGTCGGCCAGCCGCTGCGTGCCCGCTGCCGAACCGTCGCTCACGAAGATCTCGTGGTCGCCGCTGGCGGGGCCGCCGAAGAACACCACGCGACCGTTCACGACGTGGGCGCCGCTCACGATCGTGCTGAGCGGGCCCGGGCTCAGGTCGGCGATCCGCTGCGTACCCTCCGCGGAGCCGTCGCTGATCCAAGGCTCGGCGCCCGAGGACGGGTCGTCGGCGACGAAGAAGAGCCGCGAGCCGAGCGCGCGCAGGTGGCGCGGGGAACCGCCCGGCACGCCGGGGAACGCGGCGATGCGCACGGTCGTCGCGCCGGTCCCGAAGCTGCGGTAGAGCCCGGGCACGCCGAGACCGTCGGTGGCGACGAAGTAGCTCATCCCCGCGACGGCGCAGTACTCGCGAGGTGAGGACGAGAGGGAGGTCCGCGGGCGGGCGTCGAAGTCGACGACGAGGCGCGGAGGACTGGGGAGCTGCTGAGCGGTCGCGTGCGAGACGAGCGCCAGCACCGCGAGGAGGGGTCGGTGCATGTTCGTGTGAAGCACGCGTGAGAGTGGCGACGGACGCGCAGGATAGTCCGGCGAGCGGGTCAGGTTGCAATTCCGCCCGAGACCGTGCCCGACGGCGCCCCTGCCAGGCCGGCCGGACCCGAGACGAGTCGCCGGTGGGAGAACGCGGATTCGGTACGTCGGGGCGCCGTCCTGCCGAGGTCCGGCATCTCGCCTCGCCCTAACATCCCGGCCCATGCGCCTCCTGCTCGCCGCGATGTCATCCCTGCTCGCGCTCGCGCTCCCCGCTCAGGACCTCGCCCCGCACGACGCGCGACTCCGGGCGGGCTTCGAGACCTGGCAGGCGAAGCAGAAGGACTTCAGCGACGCGGCGATGGCGGCGCGGAGCGCGGGTGGGATGAAGAAGGGCGCGGAGCTCCCCGCCGAGCTCGCGGAGAAACAGCGGGTGGCGGATGAGGCCCGGCAGGCGCTGCTGGCCGAGTTCGCGCCGCGCGAGGACCTTTCCGCGGCCTCGGAGCTCCTCATCGCCCGCCTCTGCGAATCGGGACGTGCCTATCTCGACGCGGTCGCCGCCTATGAGCGCTGCCTGCGCAAAGGCGATTCCGGCGCACCGGACCTCGAGGTGCTCGGCTCGCTCTGTCTCGCCGCGATGAACGGCAAGGACGACGCGCTGGCGGCGCGCTGGATGAAGACGCTGATTGCGGAGGAAGGGCGCCGCGGTGGCGGGTCGCGCAATATGCAGGTGAAGACGAGCTGGTATCCCCGCACCCTCATCGCTCTCGGGCAATGGGACGAACTCGCCGCCCTCCTGGAAGACCTCGCCGACGACGAGTCGGGCGCGGCGCGCGCCGCGGCGGCCACCTTCGGCGTGGTCCATGCGATCCACGTCGGCGAACTCGGCGCGGCGCGGGCGAAGCTCGATGCGATCGCCGCGGACCGCACACGCTTCCCGGACCAGGGCGCCTGGGTCGCGCTCGCGCGTCTCGCGCTGGACGTGCACGAGGGCCGTTTCGACGAGGGCGCCGCCGCGGTGCGCGCATTCCTCGCCGGAACCGGGGACGGTGCCCGCAAGCCCTCGCCCGTCGAACAGAACCAGCTCCGCTACCTCGCGGCGATCGAGCCCTTCCTCGGCAGACCGGCAATCGAG
>JADLHO010000171.1 GCA_020848735.1 Planctomycetota bacterium
CAGGAGCCAACCCTTCAGGTCGGCGATCTCAGCGATGCCCTCGCCGCTCGCGAGCACGACGCGCGTGTCGAGCGGCTGGGTCTCGTGCTGCGTCCGCCACGCGCCGATCGCATCGAAGTTCTCGAGCACGAGCCCGAACGGGTCGAGCCGCGCGTGGCACGCGGCGCAGCGCGCGTCGCGGCGATGACGCTCCAGTTGCGCGCGCAGCGTCGAGCCATCGGGCTGGCGATCGTCCTCCTGCAAGGCGCCCACGTCCGGTGGCGGCGGCGGCGGTGGATCGCCGCAGAGGTCCTCGAGCACGAAGCGCCCACGCAGCACCGGGCTCGTGCGCAGCGGCAGGGCGGTCACCGTGGCGGTCGCCGCCCAGCCGAGCACGCCGCCCCGCCGCGCGTCGTCGAGCGCCACGAGCTGCATGCCGGGCGACGGCGGCTCGGCGAGTCCGTAGTGCTTCGCGAGCCGGGCGTCGACGAAGGTCCAGTCGGCATGGAGGAGTTCGAGGACGTTGCGATCCTCGCGGAGGATGCGATCGACGCCGAGCCGCGCCTCCTCGTACATCGCCGCGCGCAGCGCCTCGTCGAACTGATAGCGCCGCACGTCGCGCGCGATCCGCAGGATGCCGCGATAGCCGAGCCACTGCGCACCGAACTCGTCGGCCAACGCGCGCGCCCGCGGATCGGCGAGCATGCGCCGCAGCTCGGCGCGCAGCACCTCGGTGCTCCGAAGCTCACCGCGATCGGCGCGCGCCGCGAGCGCGGCGTCGGGTGGCGACGCCCAGAGGAAGAACGCGAGGCGCGCGGAGAGTTCGTGATCGTCCAGCGCGCGCACCGTGCCGGTCGCCGCCGCTTCGTCGTCGGCCTCGATGCGGAAGAGGAAGGCCGGCGCGAGCAGCACGGACTGGAGCACGCGTCGCGCCGCCAGCCGCGCATCGCCGCTCGCCGTGTGCACCTCGCGGGCGAGTTCGAGACGCGTCGCGAGCTCGTCGGGGCGCGGCGGTCGACGGAAGGCCGCGCGCAACAGCGCCTGCAACGCGGCCGCCGACACCGCGGCGTCGGGGGTCGGCTCGCCCAGGAGGGCCGCGAGCCGACCGGGCGTCGCCTCGACGGCATCGAGCACGGCGTCGGTCGCGAGCAGGGCGCTCTCGACGTGCAGCGGCGAGACGATCTGCACGTCGCCGACGACGTCGAAGCCCGAACCGATCGGGTCCTCGGGCAGGAAGCGCTCCGCTTCGACCTCGACACCGCAGAGCGCCGCGACCGCCTGGCGCCACTGCACGCGGTTCAGGCGCCGCAGCGTCGGCGCGCGCGGCACCGGCGGCACCGCGGCGGCCGCCGCGCGCAATCCGGCATCGACGAGCCCGGCGAAGGCCACGCGCTCGGCGTTGCTCGGGCGCTCCGCCTCGTCGCGCGGCGGCATGTCGTGATCGAGCACGCGCCACGCGGCCTTGCGCCAGACGCGCGCCGCCGCGAGCCAGTCTCGCTCGTCGGCGCTCGCCACCATCGCGTCGAAGTCGATGCCGCCGCGCCGGCTGTCGGCGTCGTGGCAATGCGCGCAGCGGCGGTCCACGAAGTCCGCGAGCTGCCCGCGCAGCGCGGCGAAGTCCTGCGCGCAGGGGCTCGCGGCGAGGACGACGACGCCCACGACGAAGGGCAGGAGCCTCATCGACAGCCGCTCCGTCCGCCCGGGTTGCCGAAGAGCTCGCCCTGCCGCGGGCGCTGCGCCTCGAACGCGAGATCCGTCTCGCGGCTCGCGAGACCCAGGCGCCGGCAATGCAGGTCGAAGAGCCGCTCGACGACCGCATAGCGTGGCCCCTCCCCGCGCATGCGGTGGCCGATGCGCGCGTCCTGCAGGTCGCCCTGGCGCAGCTGCGCGAGCAGGCTCAGCACCTTGTCGGCGCGCGCGGGGAAAGCTTCGCGCAGGCGCTCCGTGAACACGGGCAGCACCTCGGCGGGCAGCCGCAGCAAGGTGAGGAACGCGCGGCTCGCCCCGGCGGCGCGCGCCGCGGCGAGGATCGCGGGGATCTGGTGGTCGTTGAGGCCGGGGATCACCGGCGCGACGGCCACGCCCACCGGCACGCCCGCCGCCGCGAGGCGCGCGATCGTCGCCAGACGCCGCGAGGGCGGCGCCGCATACGGCTCGAGGAGCCGCGCATCCCCGTCGTCGGCGAACGCGAGGCTCACGTAGACGCGCGCGGCGGCCCGCTCGTTCACGCGCGCCAGCAGCTCCGCATCGCGCTCGACGAGCGCACCCTTCGTGATCACCCCCACCGGCTGCCGGAACTCGCGGCAGGCTTCCAGGCAGGCGCGCGTCAGCTCGTAGCTCGCCTCGAGCGGCTGATAGCAATCCGTCACGCCCGAGAACGCGATGAGCTCGCGGCGCCCGCGATGGCCGGCGAGCCACTCGCGCAGCTTCTCCGCCGCGTTCACCTTCACGACGATCCGCCGCTCGAAGTCGGTCCCTGCACCCCAATCGAGGTATTGGTGCGTGGGCCGCGCATAGCAGTACGCACACGCGTGGAAGCAGCCGCGATACGGATTCACACTGAAGCGGAAGGGCACATCCGCGCTCTCGTTCGCGCTGACGATGCTCTGGCACTCCTCCTCGTAGACCGCGAGCTCGAGCTCAGGCGACGGCCCCAGCAGCTCGACGCTGCGCGAGTGCCAGGGATTCGGCGGGTTGGAGACGGCGCGCGGCACGGCGCGGGATGCTAGGGCACCGCAGGCCCGTGGATCCGTGATCCACCGGGTTGGACCGCGCAGCGGCGCCGCGTGGCCCGGCCAGGCCCGCGTGTGGTTCCGGAGCCAGACCCGTCGCTTCGTGTGCAACCAGCTCGACCGACACATGCGACCCAACCGATCGCGGATCATCGCCCGCGTCGGGTTGATCCGGTGCAACGGGTTCCGCGGCGTGTTCGGAGCGGCCGACGAGACCCGTTCGTGCACGATCGCCCGCGCCCGCGCGCGCACCGGCCAAACGCGCACCCGGCGGGCGCCCGCGGGCCGCAGTCAGACGTGACTCCGACGATCCGCCGCGGGCGGGGTCCACCGAACTGGATCAGGGTTCAGCCCCGGACATGGTTCAAACGTTCGTTTGAAAGCGCCCCGGCCGGACGCTAGGAAGCGCCCCTCCGCGGCAGCGCAGTGCCGCGCCACGCCGCCCGCCCATGGTCGATTCCGCCCTTCGCAACGCCGTCGCGTTCCTCTGCCTCGCCGGTCCCACCTTCGCCCAGGCCGCGCCGCCCACGCCGGTCAAGACCGCGGCGGTCCACGCCGAATCGACCCAGGCCCGTCTCGCCCTCACCGGTGAGCTGCGGGCCCGCTCACGCGCGCGCGTCGCGGCGATCGAAGGCGGGCGCGTCGAATCGATCCACTTCGACGAGGCCCAGCCGATCCGCGCCGGTGAGACCCTGGTGACGATCGACGGCCGCCGTCTGCGCAACGAGCTCGCGCAGGCCGAGGCGGAGCTCGCGGTGCGTCAGGCGCAGCTGGCGATCGAGCGCGCGACCGAGGCGACCGCGCGGCAGGACCTCGCGGCGTACCGCGCCGCCGAGGCCGCACGCAAGGGCTCCGTCGCGGACATGACCCTGCGCCGATCCGAGCGCGACGCCGGCGTCGCCGCGGCCCGCGTGCTCGTCGCCGAGCGCGAACTCGCGCGCAGCGAGACCGCGATCGAACGCCTCCGCATCGCGATCGGCGACCTCGTCGTGACCGCGCCCTTCGACGGCGTGGTGCTCGAGCGCCTCGTCGAGCCCGGCGAATGGCTCGCGCCCGGCGCTGCCGTGGCCGTGCTCGTGTCGCGCGGCACGCTCGAGGCCTGGGTCGAGGTGCCCGAGAGCGCGAGCGCGAATGCCCTGCGCAAGACGGCCGATCTCGCGGTGCGCATCGATGCGCTCGACCTCACGCTGACGCCGCTCGAGGTCCGCGCGGTGCCCGACGTCGACCCGCGCTCGCGGCGCTTCCGCCTCATCGCGACGCTCGAGCCCGGCGATGCCGAGCTGCTGCCCGGAATGTCGGTGACCGCGGAGATCCCGACCGGCGCGCCCCAGCCGATGTTGCGCGTGCCCACGGACGCGCTCGTCCGCGACGCCGGCGGCGACTTCGTCTGGCTCGCCGCGTCCCGCCCCGACGGCACGACGATGGCGATGCCCGTCACCGTGAGGCTGCGCTTCAAGCGCGGCGCGCATGCGTTCGTCGACGCGCCCGGTCTCAGCGACGGCGCGCGCGTCGTCGTCGAGGGCAACGAGCGCCTGCGCCCGATGACGATCATCACCGCCCTCGATGCCGCGCCGGGCGGAACGGAGCGCCGATGAACGCGATCCGCATCGCGGTCGAGCAACCGATCAGCGTCGCGGTCGGCGTCATCCTCGCGCTCGTCGCGGGCTTCGTCGCGCTCGACAAGGTCGCGATCCAGATGACGCCCGACGTCGACGCGACCGTCGTCGCGGTCACGACGCGCTGGGAGAACGCGAGTCCGCAGGAGGTCGAGGCCGAGGTCGTCGACGCGCAGGAGGAGCGCCTGCAGGGAGTCGAAGGGCTCGTCTCGATGCAGAGCACGAGCATCCGCGGCCAGGGCACCATCCGCCTGCAGTTCCGCACCGGCACCGACAAGAACGCCGCGCTGCGCGAGGTGAGCAACAAGCTCCGCGAGGTGCCGCGCTACCCGGACGGCGTCGACGAGCCGATCGTCGAAGCCACCGATCCGGAGAGCCGCGACTACATCGCGTGGTACCTCGCGGTCTGCGACGACCCGCAGGTCGACATCCGCACGCTCTTGGACTTCTTCGAGAACCGCGTGAAGCCGCGGCTCGAACGCATCCCCGGCATGGCGGCGGTCGGCGTGCTCGGCGGCGTCGAGCGCGAGGTGCGCGTGCGCTTCGATCCAGCACGGCTCGCGCAGCGCGGCGTGAGCGTCCCGCAGTTCGTCGCCGCGCTGCAGGCGACGAACCGCAACGTGTCGGCGGGCGCCCTCGAGCAGGGCAAGCTCGACGTGCGGCTCCGCACCGTGGGGCGCTACGCCACGCTCGACTCGGTTCTCGACACCGTGATCCGCCAGGACGCGTCGGGCACCGTCTGGGTCCGCGACGTCGCCGACGTCGAACTCGCGCACAAGGAGCCCGACTCCTTCGTGCGCGCGAGCGGCGTGCCCGCGCTCGCGATGAACTTCGAGCGCGAACCGGGCAGCAACCTGCTCGAGGTCATGGACGGCCTGAAGGCCGAGGTCGCCAAGCTCAACGGCGAGGGCGGGCTCTTCGCGACCTTCGCGCAGGCCCGCGGCATGACGGGCGCGATCCGCATGCTGCCGAGCTACGACTCGAGCGAGTACGTCTATCAGGCGCTCGACCTCGTCCAGGACAACATCGTCGTCGGCGGTGCGCTCGCGACGCTCGTGCTCCTGCTCTTCCTCCGCTCGCTGCGGACCGTGGGGATCATCGCCCTCGCGATCCCGATCTCGGTCGTCGGCGCCGTCGTGCTGATGCTGGCCGTCGGTCGTTCGGTGAACGTCGTGAGCCTCGCGGGGATGGCCTTCGCCGTCGGCATGGTGGTCGACAACGCGATCGTCGTCATCGAGAACATCTTCCGGCATCTCGAGCTCGGCAAACCGCCGCGCAAGGCCGCGCTCGACGGCACGCTCGAGGTCGCAGGCGCGGTGCTCGCCTCGACGCTGACCACGCTCGTCGTGTTCATCCCGGTGCTGCTCGTCCAGGAGACCGCCGGCCAGCTCTTCCGCGACATCGCGCTCGCGATCTGCGCGGCGGTCGGGCTGAGCTTCATCGTGTCGATCCTCGTGATCCCCTCGGCGGCGGCGCGCATCCTGCGCAGCAAGGACGCGCATTACGCCGAGCACGCGGCCGATCGACCGGAGCCCGAGCGCAGGGCCCCTTTCGCGCGCCTCGGCGCGTGGCTCGACTTCGGCAGCCACATCGCGCGCTGGAATGCATGGCTGCTGGAGCGGCGGCTCCCGCGCTACGCGGTGATCGCGCTCTTCGTCGTGATCTCGGTCGGCGGGACGATCCTGCTCGTGCCGCCCGTCGACTACCTCCCGAAGGGCAACCGCAACATCGTCTTCGGGATGATGATCCCGCCGCCGGGCTACAGCCTCGCGCAATCCGAGGCGCTGGGCGACCGCGTGGCGCAGACGATCGGCCCCTATTGGGCGCGCTCGGCGACGCCGCCCGAGAAGCTCACCCCGGTGCCGATCGCGCCGCTGCCCGGCGCGCCGATGGTGACGCCGCCCGTGATCCAGCAGTACTTCTTCGTCGGCCGCGACGGCATGCTCTTCCACGGCGCGATCAGCGAGGATCCGCAGCGCGTCGTCGACCTCGTGCCGCTCTTCAATGCGGCGACGAATCCCGCGGTGATGCCGGGCGTGCTCGCGTTCGCGCAGCAGTTCCCGCTCTTCCGTCTCGGCGGCTCGACCGGCTCCGCGGTGAAGATCGACCTCGCGGGCGAGCAGCTCGACCGCGTCGCCGGCGCGGCCGGTGCGCTGTTCATGGCGCTGATGCAGCAGTTCGGGCCGTACGCGACCCAACCGCAGCCGTCGAACTTCGCCCTGCCCGCGCCCGAGCTGCAGGTCGTCCCCGACCTCCTGCGGGCCGCCGACGTCGGGCTCTCGGTCGCCGAGCTCGGCCTGCTCGTGCAGGTGAACGGCGACGGTGCGGTCGTCGGCGAGTACGACGCCGGCGACGAGCTCATCGACCTCAAGCTCATCGCGAAGCCCGCGATCGACGCGGAGTACGTGACCTCGTTGGGCGACGTGCCGATCGCGACGCCGACCGGCGATCTCGTCACGCTCGGCGACGTCGCCGCGCTGAACTGGACGCGCGCACCCGAGCAGATCCGCCGCGTCGGCCGCCAGCGCGCGGTCACGCTCGAGTTCACCCCACCGCCCGGCACGCCGTTGCAGAGCGCGATCGCGACCGTCGAGTCGCTGGTCGCGGGCCTGCGTCAGGGCGGCGCGATCCCCCAGGACGTCGACGTCCAGCTCGCGGGCACCGCGAGCAAGCTCGGCGAGATCCTCGCCGCATTGCTGGGCGACGGCACCGTCCGCGGCTTCCTCACGAGCTCGATGTTCCTCGCGCTGCTCGTCGTCTACCTGCTGATGTGCGTGCTCTACCAGAGCTGGCTCGACCCCTTGATCATCCTCTTCAGCGTCCCGCTCGCGACCTTCGGCGGCTTCCTCGGTCTCGCGTGGGTGCACCAGGCGAGCGTGTCCGATCGCTACCTCCCGGTGCAGAACCTCGACGTGCTGACGCTGCTCGGCTTCGTGATCCTCGCGGGTGTCGTCGTGAACAACGCGATCCTGCTCGTGTCCCAGACGCAGGCCTTCCTCGCCGGCGCGGAGTCGAAGGACCTGCGACCGGGCGAGGTCCTCACGCCGAACCGCGCGATCGAGCTCGCCGTCCGATCGCGCTTCCGCCCGATCATGATGAGCATGCTGACCTCCGTGCTCGGCATGCTGCCGCTCGTGCTGATGCCGGGCTCGGGCTCCGAGCTCTACCGCGGACTCGGTGCGGTGGTCGTCGGCGGGCTCTTCCTCTCGACGGTCTTCACGCTGGTGCTCGTGCCGCTCGTGCTCGGCTCCGTCTACGAAGGTCGCAGGCCGCGCGAGGTCTTCGTCATCACGGAGGAGGTGTCGGCATGAGACGGCCCGTCCTCGTTCTCGCCGGCGGCGTCGTCGTCGCGTTCGCGCTCTCCGCCTGCGCGGTGGGACCCGATCACGTCGCGCCGGAGCGGCCCACGCCGCCGGGTTTCCACGCGCCGCTGGAGCGCGGCCTCGTCGCCGAGCCCGCCGAGCTCGCGCGCTGGTGGGAGTCCTTCGGCGACCGCGCGCTCATCGCCCTCGTCGAGACCGCCGTGCAACGCAATCCGGGCCTCGGCATCGCCGCAGCTCGCGTGCGCGAGGCGCGCTTCCGCCGCACGGTGGCGAGCGGCGCCCTCGGACCAACGCTCGACGCCAACGGCGGCGTGCAGCGCAGCGAGTACAGCGAGAACGAGATCTTCAACTTCATCCAGGGACCGCAGGACCTCTGGTCGGCGGGCTTCGATGCCGCCTGGGAGATCGACGTCTTCGGCGGCGCGCGCCGCAGCGCGGAGGCCGCCGACGCGGAGTTCGGCGTGCGCGTCGAGGAGTACCGCGACGTGCTCGTCTCGCTCATCGCCGAGGTCGCCCGCAACTACGTCGAGCTGCGCAGCGCACAGGAGCGCCTCGCGATCGCCCTCGCCAACGAACGCGCGCAGCGCGAGACCCTCGAGATCACCGTGTCGCGCCTGGGCGCCGGACTCGTGACCGAGCTCGACGTCGCGCAGGCGCGGAGCAACCTCGCGTCGACGCGCTCGCGTGTGCCGCCGCTGCGACTGGAGCTCAGCGCGGCCGACGGCCGCCTCGCGGTCCTGCTCGGCATCGACCCGGGCCGCCTGGCGGAGCTCGTGCCGGGTCTCGACGCGCAGGCCCCCTTGCCGCGCGTGCCTGCCCACATCGCGGTCGGAGTCCCCGCCGAGCTCCTGCGTCGCCGTCCCGATCTGCGCCGCGCGGAGCGCGAGGTCGCCGCCGCCTGCGCCGCGATCGGCATCGCGACGGCGGAGCTCTACCCCCAGTTCTCCCTCACCGGCTCGATCGGCGTGCGCAGCCGCGATGCCGACACGCTCTTCGAGCAGGACAGCCTCCGCTACGCCTTCGGCCCGGGCTTCCGCTGGAACCTCTTCGCGATGGGCCGCGTGCGCGCCGCGGTGAACGCCGCCGAGGAGGTCCACCGCCAATCGCTCGCCCGTTACGAGCAATCCGTGCTCGGCGCCCTCGACGAGACCCGCAACACGCTGCTGGGCTTCGTCCGCGAACAGGAGCGTCTCGAGATCCTCCGCGAGGGCGAGGCGAGCTCGCAGCAGGCCGTCGAACTCGCGCGCGAGCTCTATGCGCGCGGGGTCGCCGACTTCCAGACCGTGCTCGACGCGGAGCGCAGCCTCTTCCTCACGCAGGAGCAGCGCGCCCAGAGCGAGCGCAGCGTCGTCACCGGCCTCATCGCGCTCTTCAAGGCGCTCGGCGGCGGTTGGGAGGCCCTGGCGCCCTCGGTTGCGGGTGATTCCGGTCCGGACTGAGCGCGATGCGCTCGCCCCGAGCCCGGCGCCCTCGGCTTCCGCGAGACGGTGTCAGCGCCGTACGGCGGGTCCGATGCTCGTGGTCGGAGCAGCGCCCGGATCAGGACTCGTCACAGGCACTGCGAGAGGATCGCGAGGTCCTGCTCGAAGGACTCCGGCGGCAGGGGCCCGAAGGAGAAGCGGATCAGGTCGCCGAGCGGGCCGTGATCGCCGCGGCGCTGCATGTCGCAGAGGCGACCCGGCAGGATCGCGGCGCGATGCGCGAAGAGGCGCTCGTTGAAGGCGTCGCCGCTCAGTCCGCGGGGCAATCGGGCCCAGTGGTAGAAGCCGCCGTCGCCGGTGAAGAGCTCGAGACCGAGTTCGCTGAGCGCCTTGCCGTAGCGGCGGCGCTGCCGCGTGTAGAACGCGGCGATCGCCGTGCGCGCCTGCCTCACACGCGCCGGTTCGAGCAGCTTCGTGACGTAGAGCTGCGAGGCGCGTGAGACCCCACCCATCGCGAACGACGAGTAGTTGCGGAACAGCTCGATGTGCCGGCGCGCCGCGACGACCCAACCCACGCGCATGCCCGGGACCTGCAGGCCCTTCGTCGCCGCGCCGACCACGAAGAGGTTCGTGCGGTCGAGGTCCTCGACGTAGCGCAGGGCGCTGACCGGCTCGGGGTCGCAGAAGAACTCGTAGGCCTCGTCGAAAAGCGCCCCGCGGCCGGGGCCCGCATAGGCCGCGACGAGCGCGCGCAGCGCGTCGCCCTGGCAGGTCACCCCGGTCGGATTGCAGGGGTTGCTCTTCACGAGGAACACGCCGTCCCCGCGCGGGTGATCGGCGAGCGTCGGCCGGAAGCGGTTCTGCGCGTTGCTTTGGATCAGCACGTGGGGACGGCGCAGGACCTTCAGCAGGTCGTGATAGGGCGTGTATTCCGTCTCCTCGATCGCGACGGCGACGTCCTCGAGGAGGAAGGCGAGGATCGCGAAGATCGCCGGCCGTCCCCCGGCGAAGACCGCGACGTGGTCCGCCGTGATCCGCGCGCCGTAGTGCTCCCGGTAATACGCCGCGATCGCCTCCCGCAACGGCGGCTGGCCGTCGGCCTTCGGATACATGCGATCGGCGGCCCCGATCGCGACCGAATCGGGCAGCTCCGGCCCGCCTTCGATCCGCGTCGTCAGCGGGAAGCCCTGCGCCCAGGGGTGCGTGCCGGGCTCACCCATGTAGGTGTGCGTCGCCTCGGCGAAGCGGAACAGGGTCTCGTAGACCCCCATCGGAGGGAACTGCCGCAGGATCACGGGTGCGGACGCTAACACGCGGCCGGCGCCCCGCGCCATCGCGTGCCAGGCCGCCTCGGACCGCGTCGCGCGCGCCCTCAGTCCGCCTCGTCCTCGTCTGCCAGCTCCCATTGCGCCCGGTCCTCGACCGGGCTGGGCAGCCGCGCCGCGAGCCAATTCGCGCAGTCCGTGGGGCTGAAATCCCGCAGCTGTCCCGCGATGACCCAGGACAGGAACTCCGCGGGACCGCCGTTCAGGTACGGCGGCGGCGAGACCGGTCTGAAGCTCGTCGGCAGACGCTCGTCGAGCGCGAGCGCATTGAGGACGTGCGCGAGCTCCTGGACGACCCGCCAGGCGAGCCCATCGCGGATGTCGATCCGGATCTCGACCCACCAGCCGCCGTCGGCGTCGCGCGCCCGCGGGATCGCGGCGCGGTCGGCGGGCCAGCGCAGGGCCGGGAGCCGCTGCAGCCAGCCGAGCAGGACTTCGAACCCATCGAGCTCGTTCATGATCCGCTCATGATCCGCTCATGACCTCTCGCCCGGCACGGGCCTATCGCCACCGCGGCTCCGGCATCCGGCGGAGGCCGAGATCCAGCGACCAGGCGTGCCCCGCCGGCGACAGCGTCAGCCGCAGCACCTCATACCCGGGGGACGTGACCGGGCCGGGCAGGCCCTCGAAATGCCAGCACTCGCGATCCCGGCGGACCCGTTCGACGAATTCGCCCGCCGCGTCTGCCCCGTAGACGCGGAGGCCGTCGAGCTGCGCCTGGGTGCCGTCCTCGAAGCGATCGACGCTCACCACGTAGCGCCATTCCCGCCCGAGGAACGGCAGCTGCAGCGCCAATGCGAGGTGCCGGGTCGCGCGTGGCGCCGCGACGAGCTGGCTGAAGAAGTTGCCGGGCAGCTTCTTGAAGCGCGATTGCAGCGTCACAGCCGTCGACCAGCGCAGCTCCCCGCGCTCGTCGGATCGCCGCACGCTCCCCGCATCCGCCCGCTCGAAGCCCGGGACCTCGGCGAGGATCAGGCGCGTCGCCTGGCCGACGAGCGGCGAGCCGTCGGCCGAAACGAGGCTCACGCGGACCTCGAGCGTGGTGCTCGTGCCGCCCGGGGCGATGCCGTCGCCGAGGATCATTCAGCTGCTTGGCCCCTGGTCCGAAGGAGCGCACGTCGAGCCCTTTTCCGGGCCCATCACGTCGGCGATGCCCAGGAAGCCCACGACGGCCGCAATGAGTACTCCGACCACGGAGCCGACCGAATAGGCGTCGGCGAAGGACGGCAGCTCCCCCCCCTCCAGGAAGAAGTGCGCGAACACCATCGCCGCCCAGCTCAGCTTCAGCGCGCCCGCCGTCATTCGCTTGGGTCGGGCGAGGAATGCCAACGCCGAAGCGACGACGACGACCCCACCCACGCCGAACCACCACGGCCCGACGGTGAAACCCCTCGTGGCACCCCCGGCACCGAGCAGGGCACCCAGGAGACCGAAGAACCAGACGTGCATCGTGATTTACCTCGATCCGGATCTCGATCCGGAGGCCACGCCCGCGCGGGAGCAGCGGGGGCCAGTCTCGCGGCGGTCGCTGCGGGAATCCACGGGGCGCGCGAGTCCTGGTCGATCCGCGGAGACGAGCAGCCGCTCCGCGCGCGCCGCGGCCCGCAGCACTCCCACCGATGGGCTCGCCGGTCGGGAATCCCCTCCCGCCGGCCACGCGAGGCCCACACCGACCGTGCGTCGAGCAGCGGAGCGACGCACGAACGCCCCGGGATTGCACGGGATTCGTCCGAGAATCTTTCTCCGGCAATCGCAGTCGCCCGCTTGCTGCCTCGCCGGTGAGTTCGATGATCGGTGGTCCGTCGACCGCGAGAAGCGCCGGGCCCCGAACCCGCGCAGCTCCCGGAACGGTGGTTCCCGGCGCGACCCTGCACGAGTGAGGTTCGAATGGACGCGAGCGAAGCAGCGCGGATCAGCGCTCTCGACGATGTCGAGCTGATCAAGATCCTGACCATCCACGCCGCGGAGCAGTCGGAGGAGGTCCTCGCGCTGGCGACGGAGGAAGCCCAGCGTCGCGGGGTTCCCATCGACGAGGCCTTCATTCCGCGTGAGTCCGGCACCGAAGCCGATCCCGAGAGTCGGCAATGGGTCGCGGCCGGCATCGCACTCAACTGCCTTCACTGTGGAGCCGACGGCTTCCGATCCCGGGAGATCGTGCTCAATACGCGTGCCATGACGTTCTTCGACCTGGACTGGCTCAACCGCGGGGCTCACGCCATGGAGTGCGCGACTTGTGGGCTCGTCCAGATCTTCGCCAAGCGACCGACGCCGCTCACCGAGTGCTGAACCAGGGCGGCGCATCCGCCCCACCGGGCAAGGTCCTCCGAGCCCGGCCCAGGAGGAGGCCGGCGCCCGTCTGGCCAAGGACCCCGTCTCCGGCACAGGCCGACCGGCGACCCTTCGACCGCGCGAGGCTGCGCCCGACGGCGATCCGGGCTCCCGGATACCCGCCGCGAGCAGCGGAGTGCCACATGCTTCGGCGGGCCCGCACCACCCCGAGCGCAGGCAATGCAGCCAGAGCGTGAGTGCAGCGCCGTCGTCCGGCGACGGCGCCTTCCCTTGCCGGGACGACGCGCGATCGGTCACGCCCGCTGGGGCCGTGGGTCCAAAGACCGCGCGGCCGGTGCGCGCGCCTGCGCTTCGCTCAGAACGCCAGGTCCACCCAGCGCCGCACGGTCGCGTGGTGCGGCGACCAGGCCAGCCATGCCGCATCGGCCCAGCGCCGCACCGCGGCCACGTGCTCCTCGGCGTCGCGTGCCGCGAGCACGTCCGCGACCGTGACCGCGCCCAGGCTCGCGGGTCGCGCGAGCTTGACCATTCTCGCTTTGATCCCGCTGACGCGGACCATCGCGGCATTGGCCCGCTCCGGGCTCAGGCTCCGTTCGAGCATCATGCAGAGCCGCGCGAGATGCACGCCCACGGACTGGATCGCCTGTCGCGAGTCCCCGCCGGGGTGCTGGACCGCATAGGCATCGACGGTCAGGCGATGCACCGCGAAGTGCTCGCCGCTCCCGTATTCCCTGGCCAGCACTTCGCCGAAGGCCCGCCAGCAGGCCGGCGAGGACTCCATGTATTCGTGGACGGGACCGTCGGAGCTCTCGAAGACGGCGGAACAGCCGGGGCAGGTGCTGGGGCTCATGGTCGGTCGAAGGGATCGCGGGCTGGATCGGGCGAGCGCACGGTGCCACGAGGCGGAGCCGGGGCTCCACACCGCCTGCCGGACGATGACTTGGTACCCGATTGCATCCCGGAATGCACACCCGCGCGAGGACCAGGAGGGCCCGAGGACCAATCGACATGGAAGCGTTCCCGCTCCTCGAAGCCTGCCGGGCGGAGGTCCACGCAATGCTGCTCCGACTCGCTCCGGTCGGGGACATGGAGGACGACCAGATCCTCGTCGGTCGGCGAGGGCGCCATCGGGTGCGGGATGGAGCGGGTGAACTCGAACTGGTACCCGGCGCCCGGAAACCTTAGCTTCACCCCGTCGACTCCGCGGTGGTCCCGGAAGCGACCGGGCTCCGCCAGGCCGAGGCCAGCCACAATCATCCGCACGGTTCGCTCGAGGTCCCCCGCGGGTCGAGCCGGCCGGAGATGGGGGTTCATCGCGGATCGGGCCACGGTGGGCGCCAAGCTAAGGGCAGGTGTCGCCATTGCCAGCGCGGGCTGCTGAGCTCTGCCACGGCAGCGATGCGCGCGTGGTGGTCGCCACCCGGACGCGGACGCACCCTCGGTAGCTCCGTGGGGAGACCGCGGTCCGGACGCCCAGGGCGACGGCCGACACGGAACGCAGATGCGCCGATGCGGCACTCGACGGGCGCGCGGACCGGAAGATCACCGCGCGACGGGTCGAAGCTCCAGTCCAAGAGGCCCAGAGCCCGCGCCGGGATCGGTCCCTGGCCACCGGATTCCCGGGTTGGCGACGGCAGGCTCGGGGCTCTACTGAGGATCGGATTCGAGGACCTTGTCCAAGCCCATCGACGATGCCAGCCCGATGCCCGCGGCCGATGGCCCCTGGCAGCTCCTCCGCGATGCCGGGGCATGTCTGCACCCCGCGGTCGCGGCATTGCAGGCGCGCGTCGATGCGGAGGACGGGACGAGTTGGCTGGCGGCCGCCGTCGCCGGGAACGGCGATGGCTCGTCGGACGCCCGTCTCGTGGCCGACGCGCTCTTTTGCGCGAGGCGTGCCGAGGCTCGCGCACCCACCCTCGGCGCGGGACCGGACCGCGAGGTCCTGCCGCAGATCTGGAGCATCCTCGCCGAACACGCCCCGGCTCCCGCCGCCGAACTCGCCGCCGCCGCTCTCGCCGCGCTCGACTCGGACCGTGTGGCGCCGCAGAGCACGGCGAAGGACGAGCCGCGTCGCGTCGGCCGATACGAACTGCTCCGACCGATCGGCATCGGCGCCAGCGGGACGGTGCACGAAGGCCGCCACGGCGACAATGGGCTGCACGCCGCGGTCAAGCTCCTGAGACTCGACGCCTGGGATCCCGTCCAGGTCGAACGTTTCCGCGAAGAGGCCCGCATCATCGCCCGCCTCGAACACCCGTCGATCGTGAAGGTCCTGGATTCGGGCGTCGAGGAGATCGGCGGCTTTGCCGTGCCCTATCTCGTCTCCGAATTGGTGCGCGGCCGTCGCTTCACGCAGGCCACGACGGGCTGGCCCCTGACGGCGCTGCTGCGCACCTTCGCCGCTGTGTGCGACGCGGTCGTCCATGCGCACGAGCGCGGGGTCCTCCACCGGGACCTGAAATCCTCCAATGTCCTGGTCGACGACGCCGGCATACCCCACCTGCTGGACTTCGGGATCGCCCGCATGGTCGAGGAACGCGGCGCCTGCAGCACCCAGACCGGACTGCTCCTCGGCACGCCGACGGCCATGAGCCCGGAGCAGGCCGGCGGTGCCGCGGTCGATGCCTGCAGCGAGGTGTGGTCGCTCGGCGCCCTGCTCTTCGAGAGCCTGACCGGCGTGCCGCCCCACGATCTCGAAGGACTGAGCGGGATCGCGGCGCTGCGCCGCGTCGCCGAAGCCGAGCCGCGACGGCTGGAGGCCCTGCGGCCGGACTTGCCCCGCGACGTCCTCGCCGTGCTGGGCAAGGCGCTCGCCGGCAATCGCCACGATCGCTACGCCACGGTCCAGCTCCTGCTCGACGACGTGCATCGCCTCGCCGCCGGTGACCCGGTGAGCGCCCGTCCACCGACGCTCTGGCGCGCCCTCGGACACCTCGCGCGACGCCATCGCCTGCTGGCCGTCTCGGCGACGATCGTGCTCGCCACCGTGATCGCCGGCATCGTGGCCATCAGCGCCGCCTGGTTGCGCGCGGAGCAGGCGCGCGTCGACAGCGTCGCCGCCATGGAGCGCACGCTCGGCTTCGCGGGGCGACTGGTCGAGATGGCGACACCGTCGGCCGAGCTGCGCCGCCTGCTCGAGGACTCGCTGGCCCCGGTCGCCGACCAGGACGTGCCGTCGAGCGACGACGCCCGACTCCGCGTCGAAGCACGGCTCCGCGAGTACCTCGGCGACCTCGAGCATCGCAGCGGCAAGGACGAGGAGGCGCGCCGACAGCGACAGCGCTGCCTGGAACTCGAGCGCTCCCTGCAGCAGCGTGGCTCGGGCAACCGCAGCGACCTGGCGCGGGCCCTGATCAAGCTCGCCGATCTCGACCGGGTCCGCGACCCCGATGCGGCGGGGGCGCGCTTCGTCGAAGCTCACGAGCTCCTGGCGGCCATCGCGGCCGAGCCGAACGCCACGTTGCCGGAGATCGACGACCTCGGCTGGAGCCAGGAGCGGCTCGCGGTCGAGGCGATCCGGCGCAAGGATTGGCCCGATGCCGAGCGACTGCTCACGGAGCGGATCGACCTCGCCCGCCGACTGCTCGCGCGGCAATCCGACGGACTGCGCCATTACGCACTGGCCAGCGGTCTGCTGACCCGTGTCGATGTCATCAACGAGAGTTCGACCGTACCGGGCACCGACCCGCGGCTTTCCGACCTGTACCGCGAAGCCTGCGATCATTGCCGGGCCGCCATCGACCTGGATCCGGAGCGGATGGCGTTTCTCGAGAAGGGGGTCGCCGCGCACATCTGGCGGGCCACCCACCAGCTCACGCAGGGTCAACCCGGTGAGGCCATCGTCACGGCCGAATGCACGCGACCGTGGTTGCGAGCGCTGCGGCAGATCGACCCGTCCAATCGACAGAGCAACCAACTCGAGCTGTCCCGATTGCGGGTGACCGCAGCGAGCCATTCTCGGCGCGGAGACCACGGTCACGCAGCCGAGCAATACTCCCTCTTGTATGACGCCTTGGGAGAACCCTGGTTGCGAGCCGCTTGGGAGATGTGGCCTCCCGGCCATCGGGTCCGGATCGAGCGAGACGCATGGCTCGCGGGATGGCAGGTCGGTGACGAAGCGTTGCTGAGAGAGGTCGCCACCGGACTCCTGGACTCGCTCGAGCACCTGTCGACGGACTCCTCGAGCACCACCGCGCTCGCGACTCTCGCTCAATGGCATGAATCACGCGATCCGAGCCGCGCCGTTCGACTCCTGCTGACCGCACGACAGTTCCTCGCCGGCCTTCCGGTCGATGAGCCGTCGCGCGCTGCGGCCGACGCGGCCGTGACTCAAGCGGCAAGAGCCCTCGGGGAGGTGCCGGCCCGGCGCTGAGCACCAGTCCACGGCACGCGCATCGACAAGCCACCGATTCGCGCTTAGGCTCGGCACCGTGACCTCGCCCAGCACGGATTACCCGGAGACCCGGCGAACCTGGCTCGTCTCGGAACTGCAGGGCAGCGCGGCGCAGCGCGAGGCTGCCCAACGGTCCCTGATGGGCCTGTATGCCGAACCGCTCCGCCGCACGGCCCAGGTCCGCTTCCGCCTCTCCACCGAGGATGCCCTCGACCTGGTGCACGGCTTCTTCGCCTCACGCTGGTCGCGCCCGGAGTACTTCCTCGACTGGGAACGCAGCGGTCTGCGCCTGCGCAACTGGCTCTGGAACGGCCTCGAGTATCACCGGCGCGAGGAAGCGCGCCGCAATCGGCGGATGCCCGTCGCCGATCAGATCCCCGATCTCCCCGATCCGAGTGCCGGCGATCCCGGCGTCGAGCTCGAGCGCAACTTCGCGATCGCCCTCGTGCGGGCGGCGATGCGCACGGCGGAGGAGCAATGCCGGGCCACGGGTTTCGATCGGCATTGGGCCGTCTTTGCCGCCCGCGCGGCCGGGGAGAGGCTCGCGCTGATCGCCGAACGCGAAGGGCTGACCGTGAACCAGGCCCAGGTGCGGCTGCGGGCGCCACAACGGCGCTTCGTCGCCGCACTCACGGAACTGCTGGTCGCCGACGGCGTGCCCAGGGCCGAAGTGCCCCGGGCGATCGCCGAACTGGTGGCGACCGAGCCCACGATCAGAACGTGATCTCCTGGGCCTCGGAGCAGCCGATGAAGCCGTTCTGCGTCTGCGGCCCCAGCGCGACGGCCTGAACCCGCAGGCGCGAACCGGCGAGCCCCGTCGGCACCGTGAAGGTCCGTGCGCGTCCGGCGCTCGTTCACGCAGCCGATGGATCGCCGTCGCGGAAGCGCGATCATGGCAGAATGTTCAAGATCGGTCGCGGTGCGCCGCCGACAACCTGAAGTCAGATCGCTGGTGTCGGTTCCGGAAAGTCTGTCCGGAGGTCTTCCGGAAAGTCTGGCCGATGCGGAGGGTAGCGACGGCGGCCCGGGAGTCGAGTCCGGGGCAGCAAGCCCTTGCGCTGTTCCAGCGCGCACCTACG
>JADLHO010000172.1 GCA_020848735.1 Planctomycetota bacterium
AGGTCCCTTGGAGTCTCGCCGCCGACATCCGGGATCTGATGCATTCTTCCGACGAGTCGCAGGAGGTTAGGGATTTCCTTACGCAGTTCGTGGTGACGGTCCAAGGTCGACTGAAAGCGAAATAGCATGCCCACCCGGTAGAGCATTCGCGGTGTGGGTTCGGGGTCAGCCTGCCGGGTCGACCTTTGCTCGGGGTCGTGCCGGCGCCGTCCTGCGAAGCATCGACCGAGCCGAGTTCAACTCGACCCGCTCTCGAGGTGACGATCGATCGCGCAGCGCGTGGAGTGTGGGCGGTGTGGGTATCGCCGCGACTGAGCCGCTTCGGCTCCGCATGGGGCGCCACCGGCACGGGCCGCGACTGAGGGTGTGTGAGATCGGGGCCTTTGCATCCGAGTCACGGTCCATGTTCACGCTGGCCGATGCGGGCAGGGGAGAACCTGCACTCCCGCACCGACCCGCGTCCTCCCCCTTCCCGCCGCCGGACGGGTGGCGACGGCACCTACGCCGCCGAAGTCGACGACCCGCGAGGTCCGCAGGCTGCGCGCGCATCGATCGGACCCGCCGATCAACGCGGCATCGCGCGCCACTCCGCGGGCAGCCGGATCGTCTGCGGCTCCGTCGGTCCCGGCACGAGTTCCACGCGACCCAGTTCGATCCAGGCGCGAAGCCAGCCCTCGCGGTCGGGGCCGAGACCCGAGCACCACGCGCCATAGGCCCGGTCGTCGAGGAGCGGTTCGCGCCGGATCCTCAGGACGACCGGGCCGGGCGCGCCGAGGATCGTCACGGCGCCTTTGCGGTCGGTGGTCCGCGTGCGCAGCGGCCAATCCCTCCCACCGCGATCCACGGCGATCGGCACGCCCTCGAGCGCCCGCCCGTCCGGGTCGAGCAGGAGCAGCCTGCACCGCGCGCTGCGCAGATCCCCTGCGATCACCGTCCTCGCCTGGTTGCTTTGCACTTGAAAGCTCGGGCCCGGCAGGTCGACCCGCTGGCGGTCCTCCACGAGCCAGAGCCGCGTGCGCCAGGAGCCCGCGGGCAGCCGCAGCACCGCCTTCCCCTCGGCATCGCAGGACCCCGAGCGGGAGGTCCCTTGGGGCTGCCCTTCGGCATCCGGTCCGAGTTCGCAATCCAGCGTGAAACCGCCGCGGAAGGGCGCTCCATCGAGGCGCAGGTCGAGTTCGACCTCGCTGCGGACGAGGGCGCGCAGGTCCAGCACGAGCTCGCGCTCCTCACCGTCGGCGAGCGTGAGGCCCGTGAGCAGCTCCTGGGTCGAACCCGAGGATTGCGTCGCTTCACGGCGGCTGCTGAGCAACTTCACGCGCCAGGTCCCCGGCGGGATGCCGGACGCGCGGAAGCTGCCGTCGGTCTCGATCGGGATCTGCCCGGTCACACCCGAACCGAGCGGATGCGACACGAAGCGGCGCGGACCGACACCGTAGAGCTGCAGACCGGGCCGAAGGCTCTCGCTCTCGCCCGTCATCGTGGCGCCGACAATGCCGGCTTCTGCATAGAGCTCCGCGACCAGGCTCGCCGGCTCCACGCGCCCGCGCAATGCGGCGCCCCGGTTCACGACGACGCGCGCCACCGACGGGTCGTCGCAGCGGAAGGGCTGCACGAGCTGTGGCATGGCGCCGGGTCCCGGCAGACGCAGGGCATGCACCTGCTCGGGATGACCGCGCAGCGTCGCGCGCCCTCGGGCATCGCTCGTCGCGCTGTCGCGCAGCACGACGAGGTGTTGCATTGAGTTCATGCGCGCGCTCCGCACGTCCATCACCGGCATCTCCAGATGGACGTCGGCGCCGCTCGGCTGCCAGACGAGTTCCACGCGCGTCCCGACCACGGGAACGCCCTGCCCATCGACCAGCTCGACGACGCGCTCCGCGAGCGCCGCGAGCCTGAACTCGACGAGCTGCGGCACGCCGCTCACGATCAAGAGCTCCTGCTCCGGGCTCTCCGGCAGACCGGTCGCAGCCGCGGGCACGACCGCGAAGCGGAAGCGGCCCGGCGTCGCGCGGGGGATCAGCAGGATCCCGCCATCGTGGATGCCGGCCTCTCGCAGCAGATCGTCGTCCGAGGAGATGCCCCCGCGTTCGCGGACCGGCATACGGCGGATCCCGAAGCGTTCGATCGGCGCGCCGTCCGCGGCGCGCACGACGCGGATCGTGAGCGGCGGGCCCTCGCTCAGCTCGATGCGCACGCCGCGCGTGCCCCAGGACAGCTCCTCGCTCTGCCGGACCGTGGCGTAGCCCTCGGCGCTCGCGCCGAGACGCAGCGTCGTCCGGGGCATCCGATCGTCGCGCGTCAGGACGAAGCTGCCGTCGCGCCGCGTCCTCGTCTCGGGGAACTCCCCATCGCCGATCAGGATCGCCGCGCCCGCGATCGGCCCGCCGCGCGGATCCACCACGGTGCCGTGAATCGTCGATCCGGCCTCGTCGCGCGCCCGCGGGAGAACGAGTTCGAGCCGTTGCTCGGGGAGCGCGAGCTCGACCTCGCCGGCCGGGCTGAGCAGTTCCCGGCCGTAGACGATCACGCGGTAGCGCTTCGGCGGCAGGAAGCCGTACATCGCGAACGCACCGCGGGCGTCGGAACGCGCAGAGCTGGTCCCCACCCATCGCAGGCCTCGCTCGTCGGCGTCGGGCTCCGGAGACAGCGACTGGAGATGGATGTCGATCCCCGGCTGCGGTGCGCCGTCCTCGTCGGCGACGCGGCCGGTGACGAGGACGCCCCGGCCCAACACCACGTCGCCGAGCTCGAGGACCGCGTGCGGCTCGATCTCCCGCCAGCGGGCCCAGGCCCATTGCCGGCGCTCGGCCCGCAGCGACAGCTCGCCGCCATAGGGGACGATCGGCGTGAAGCGCAATTCGAAACGACCATCCGCAGCGCTGCGAAGCGGCGGGACCTCGATCCACGGAGCGAGTTCGCCGTGCTCCATACGATGGCGCGCGAGCTGCTGGTCGTTGGCGTCGGGTCGGAGCGTGATCGTCACGTCCGCGACGGCGAGACCGGCTTCGTCGACGCAGCGCCCGCGGATCGTCGCGAGGCCGTCGTGTTCGACCGTCGAGCGCGACGGCGCCTCGGCTTCGTCGGGCGTGCCTTGCTCCGCGGCCGAGGCCGGAAGCCCAATGCCCTCACGCGGTGTTGCGTCGTGACTCTGCAGCGGCACGGCGCCGTCGGGCGTCGATGGCGCGCCACCTTCGCCTTGCAGCCCGCGCCATGCGAGAGCTGCGACCGCGATCAGGGCAAGGACGACGACGAAGGTCTGGATCCGGCGCATCGGGTCTCTCCTCGAGCGGCGGCAGCGTCGGGTCCGGAGCGGAACCGGTCAAGGTCGCCGCCGCCTCGCTGTCTTGCGCACGCGCGCCGAGCACAGCGCTTTCGGGATTCCACCTTGGGTTCCTTCCGCAGACTGCGCTGGAGGCTGCGGCGACCTAGACTCCCTGCCCGCCGCGCACCGAGCGCAACCATGCAACGAGCCGACGACGAGACGGAAGAGCGACTGATCGGACTGGTCCACGACGCGCTCGTCGCCAAGGAGCGCGACGGCGAGGTGGACCTCGCGCGGATCTGCGCCGCGCATCCCGAGCTCGCGGCGGCCGTCGCCGAGGCCCTCGGGCTCAGCGGCGAGCTCCGCGATGCGGCGCGCGCCGCGGAGCAACGCGACCCCGATCTCTCGCGCGTGCTCGGAGGCCGCTACGAACTGCGCGCGCGGCTCGGACGCGGCGCGATGGGCGCGGTCTTCGTCGCCCACGACCGGCAGCTCGATCGCGAGGTCGCGCTCAAGCTCTTCGACACGCTGGGGCCCGCGACGAGCACCGACGAGGCGCGCTTCGAGCGCGAGGCGAAGGCGCTCGCGGCGCTCGATCACCGTCATGTCGTCGCGATCTTCGACCGCGGCCGCTCGGACGACGGCACGCGCTTCCTCGTGATGGAGCGCCTGCGCGGCGCCACGCTCGCCGCGCTGCTCGCGCGCGCCGCGGAGACCCCGCCGCCGGAGAGCGGCTTCGCGCGCTGGCTCGGCGATGCGCTCGGGACTGCGGGCCCGCCGCCCTGCGAGTCGACCTGGCTGCGCGCGATCGTGCACTGGTGCGCGCAGATCGCCGAGGGCCTGCACGCCGCGCACGAGGCGGGCATCCTGCACCGCGACGTGAAGCCGTCGAACGTCTTCGTCACGAGCGAAGGCGATGCGGTGCTCCTCGACTTCGGCATCGCGGCCCGCGACGGCGACCCGGCGCTGACGCTCGGCGACTCGACGCTCGGCACGCCCTGGTACATGGCGCCCGAGCAGGTCGACCGCACGCAGCGCGCGAGCGCCGCCGTCGACGTCTATGGTCTCGCCGCGACGCTCTACCACCTCCTTGCGGGGCAGCCGCCCTATGCCGGCGATGCCCTCGCCGTGATCGCGGCACTCCAGCGCGAGGATCCCATCCCCCTTGCCGGCCTCGTGCGCGGTCTGCCGCGCGACCTCGCCGCGATCGTCGATCGCGGCATGGAGCGCGCGCCCTCGCGGCGTTACCGCGATGCGCGGGCGCTGGGCGACGACCTGCGCGCCTTCCTCGCGCACCGCCCCGTGCTCGCACGCCCGCTCGGCCGACTGGCGCGCGCCCTGCGCCGCGCACGGCGCCATCCCGCGCGCACGGCCGCGCTCGGCCTGGCAATCCTCGTCCTGCTGCTCGGCCTCGTCGTCTGGCCGCTCTGGCGCGAGAGCCGCGCGCAGGCGGACGCGCGCGAGCTCCGCGCGCTGCTGCGCACGATGCCGGCATTGATCGCGATCGACGGCCAGCCGGGCGCCCCGCTCGTCCACGAGCTCGCTGCCGGAGGGGCGGCGCTCGGCGCGCTCGACCGGGTGCTGGAGCTCGATCCCGACGAACTGCCGCATCGCCTCTGGCGCGCCGTGTTGAGGCTCGACCGCGGCGAGACCGCGCTCGCCGCCGCCGACCTCGCCGAGCTGCGCGCGCGGAGCGGCGCGTCGGCATTGCTCACGGCCCTCGCCGAGCGCTGGCTCGCGCGCGGCACCGCGAGCGTCGAGGGCGACGACGGGACCCTGCCGGCGCCCGTCGGCGACTTCGACCGCTTCGCGCTCGCCTTCCACGAGCTGCGCAATCGTCATCGACAAGGCGCGGGCGCGCGCGCCGACGAGCTGCTCGCCGTCTGCGCGGACCGCTACCTCCCCGCCCGTGACCTGCGGCTGATCGCGCTCGTCGAGCGCGGCGAGGCCGAGCAACGCCGCGAGTGCTTCCAGGCCGCCGCCGATCTCGCGCTGCGCCTCGAGGGGGAATACGGCCAGCCGACCGCGCGCACGCTCGCGATGCGCGGCGTCGCCTTGCTCGCGCTGCGGCGCGTCGAAGAGGCGCGGGACCTGCTCGAGGCGAGCGACCGCCTGCGTCCGGATCGCCACGGCACGCTGCACAACCTCGGCATGGCCTATCGACGCCTCGGCCGCCTCGACGACGCGATCGCTGCGCTCCAACGCGCGCTCGAGCTGCGGCCCGGGGTGTGGAACACCCCCTACATGCTCGCCCTCGCCCACAAGGACCGCGGCGATTACGAGGCGGCCTTCGCACTCGCGGATCGGCTCGAGGGCCTCGCGCTCGGCGAGGCCCAGGCGTGGCGGGCTCCGGAGCTGCGCGCGACCATCGCCTTGAGACGCGCGATCACCACGCGCGCCACAAACGCCGCGACGAGCCGCAGCGACGCGCAGGCCGCGGCGGCGCAATTCGAGGCCGCGGCCGCGCTCGCACCGGCGGCCCGTGCGAACGACCTGCGCGTACGCGCGGGCTTCGCGGCGGCGTACGGGACCGATCGCCTCACCGAGGCCCTCAGCGGCTTCCTCGGAACCCTCCGCAGCGAGCCCGACGATCCGTACCAGATCTCCAACCTCGCGACCCTCCTCGGCGAGACCGAACTCGATGCCGCGGGGACCACGGCGCTGCGCGCCTGGCTGCGCGCGCTGGCCATCGCCCTTGCCAAGGGCGATCCCGCGTTCCAGACGCGCGAACGCGAACGCGCGAAGAACGAGCGCGGCCGCTGAGAACGCGCATGCGCGCGCTGCTGCAATAGGATTCCACGACCCTCCCGCCCCGCACCGTTCCCGCCGAGCGATCCGATGATCTGCAATCCAGTCCGAGCGATCCTCCGACTCGCCCCTCTCGCGCTCGTCGCGACACCGCTCGCCGCGCAATGCTCCGCGGGACCGTTCATCGGGACGCCGGTCTCGATGTCGTTCGCCGACGGCAATGGCGGCGTCTATGCGCGCCACGAGGCCTACCACAAGGCGCTCGGCTTCGCGCCCGGCGCGCCGGCGATCTGGCCCAATCCGACGGGACAGCCGGTCTTCAGCTTCGCCAACGCCCTGGGCATGTGCAGCGGCTGGCTCCCGCCCTTGCCCGACATCGACTCGATGTCGCTCGGCGAGGATTGGATCCTCGCGAATGCGAACGGCCGCGTGAACGTGCCTCCAGACCGCTGGGGCGCCCTCGTCTTCAGCGTGACGCGCACGTCGACCGGCGTCATGGGGAGCGCCATCCGGCGCGAGTCCAATGGCCGCGGCGCCGACCTCTTCAGCTACGTCCTCCCCGGCAGCGCCATGCCGGCCGAACTCGTGGGGGTGACCGAGCGCGCCCACGACAGCCGGGAGATCGACGTCGGCGCCGTCGATCAGGAGCTCGACGCGCTCGATGCCTTCCCGCCGCTCTTCCTCTCCGAGCCCTTCGTGCAGGGCTCGATGAACACGCCGACGCGCTGGTACTTCACCGTCTCGGCCGCGACCCAATCCCAGGTGCACCCCTTCGTCTGGAACGGCACGACGCCGAGCGGCGCGACGATCTTCGTGTGCACACGCCAATCGAACGGCAGCTGGGGCTGCCCGCAGATCTGGAAGACCCACGCCGAGCTCGGCCTCTCGGCGCGCGAGGACATCGATGCGCTCGCGATCGACGAGGCGAACCAGCAGCTCCTCTTCTCCACGCGGAGCAAGCTGCCCGACCCGCTGATGTTCTTCGACTACGGCGTCGATGGGCCGGTGCCGGTCGTCTATTCGACGGCGCAGGGCACACCGGTGAGCGACGCCCTCGGCCTCGGCGAGGACGACGACATCGACGCCATCTGCGCGATCGACCCCTCGGTGCGTGGCGCGACCGGTCCGGGCCTGAACGGCATGGCGTTCTTCATGGGCACGCCGCGGCCGAAGGCCTTCGGCTTCCTCCCCGCCGCCGACCTCGAGTCGAGCGCGTTCCGCGTGACGACCCCCGGCCCCGCCGACTCGGCCTACCGCAGCTTCGTGAAGGGCTGGCCCGGCAATGCCGCCGGCGCGGGCGTGGCCTCGCTCTTCTGGTCCCTGGCCGATCAGCCGGCGACGCTCGTGCCCTTCGTCGTGCTCGCGCGCAATCCGACGGACTCCATCTGCGGCAATCCGGTCCACGCGACGCTGCCCGTCCCCGACGTGCCGGCGATGCGCGGATTGCAGGTCGACCTCCGCTGGTTCGTGGCGGACCAGGCGCTGACGACGATCAGCGAGGCCTTCCCGATCCAGGTCCGCCTCTGATGGACGTCGGCGATTGGCGCGCGCTCGTCGCCCGTTGCCGCCAGGGTGAGCGCGCGGCGCAGGACGAGCTCGTCACGCGCTTCGCCCCGCGCGTGCGCGCGATCGTGCACCACGAGCTGCAGTCCGACTTCCGCCGCCAGCACCGCTGGATGCTCGCGCTGTTCAGCACGCGCGACGTCGTGCAGGACGTCCTCGCCGCGGTCGCCACCGCGCTCGGCGACGCCGAGTTCCACGACGAGGAGGCCTTCGTCGCCTACCTCTCGACGATGGTGCGGCACCGCCTCCTCGACGCCGTGCGCCACCACGAGGCGCAGAAGCGCGACGTCCGCCGCGAGACCCGCGACGCCGACCCCGAGCTGGTCCTCGCGCAGCCCGACCCGCACGCGCAGCCGCCGGTGCTCGCCGCGCAGCTCGCCGAACAGGCGGCGCTCGTCCACGAGGTCCTCGAGGCCCTGGATCCGCGCCGCCGCGCCCTGCTGACCCTGCGCCTCGTCGAGGAGACGAGCTTCCCCGCGATCGCCCAGCAGCTCGGCTACGCCTCCGCGGAGACGGCGCGCCAGGCCTTCGTGGAGGCGCAGGCGCGGCTGCTCGTGAAGCTCCGCGCGAAGGGCCTGCGTCCGCCGGGCGAGACGCTGCGCTGAGGGGCCGACGTGACACCCAAGTTCCCTTGACGACGATCCAGACCGCTCTCCGCAACATCACTTGGGAACCCTACCGAATATCCAGGCCTCGAAATGTGCCTCCATCATCAAACGCCGACAGTCCCGAGCTTGCCAAGATGTGCTGCGCCACCCGATACCTGACCCAGTAGCCCTGTCTCACAGCCAGGACCGACGCCGCTTCCAAGTATGCTCGAGCCAAGACACGGCTCTCTCGCGTCGCGCCTTCCAAGTCGTATTCGAAGTTCGTTCCCGGATTTCCACCTCCGGGCTTGCGACCCGACGAGTCCCCATACCCCGGCGGCGAAGGAATGTACGACAGCCCCACAGCGATGAGTGCCTTCGTCTGCGCCAGACCCGGGCATATCCGGTTCGCCAGCCGCAGAGACATAAGCGCCTCCCGCCGAGCCCTTTCTCCGTCGCCCTTGCGCCAGAGCAAGTTACACATCTCGACACGCGCGTCACACTCCAGCTTCTTGAATCCCGAAGCGATGCAATCCTCGTAGGCTCTGGCCAAGACGTGCGTTGCCCCACGAAGGTCCCCGGTCTGCCTCAAGAGGCGAGCTGTGCTGATGCGAGCATAGATGGCTGCAGGCCAGAGATCCGATGCCACAGCAAGCGACTCGCTGAGTCTGACGGCCTGCCGAGCCTTTTCGTAGTCGCGAGCAGAAATGCGATTGTGACCCAGGTGCGCAGAGAAGAACGACGCCGCTCGCTGATTCCGCTTCATCAACGCCTGAATCACTCGTTCGTAAGCGGCACAACTTGACTCCAGGTCGCCACGCAGGTGCGCCACGTAGGCTTGGAAGCCCTCCAGGCGCGCACGAATCTCGTCGTCGTCGCCACAAAGCACGAGTCCTTCCTCGACATCGCTTATTGCCTCGTCCAGTCGCCCCAGCATGATAAGCGCGTAAATGCGCTTCAGGCGAGCGAGAAGGCTGTAGGGTCGATACACGTCATGCTGGTCGATCCAATCCCCAATATGAGCAGCCACGTGGCTCGCGCGTAATGCCGGCAAGAACTCCCCGTTGGTCAGGAATGCGCTGCCAAGCTCTGCGAAGACCCACATCAGCTCCGCGGCCGAGAGCGGCGCTCCCTTGTGGAATGCCCTACTGCGCAGCAATTCCCATTCCTCTTCCGACACCTGCTTGTCTCCGAATGGAGGGAGTGCCAATGCGTCGACAGGAATCCTGTGTCTCCCCATGAGAGTGCGAACACTGCCAACGAAGTTCATGAGCCGCTGCACGTGAGAGCTGTAAGCAATGCCAGTGCCGCCGGTAGCACCCCGCCGCACATGCCATGCGGACGCGGCAGCGGATGGGAATCGGTTTCGAAGCAGGGCGAATCTCTGCCGAACCGTGTCCGAACGCAAGGCACCCTCAGGGCCATCGAACTTTGCACCGATTCTCCGGTAGATCTGGCTGACCAGATCCGCCTCCTCGGGAGTGGCAGCGGAAACAGCACCGATTGCGGTGTCAAGCTCAGTGACAGCGAAGCCAGCCTGAGGGCCCCTTTGGTTCCCCAGGTGCTCCGACATGACATATTCGGCATAGTCGCGGTCGAGCGCTAACGTATGCTTCTCTGTTTCACCTGGCATAGCTGCGAATTTCAGGAGAAGTCCAGCACTCTCCAGAATACGAATCACCTCTCTTGAGAGCCACTTCAGCCTCCGCCCTCTCTCGAGCAAGCCAAATACGCCCTTCGTGGTTCGATTAACCCTCGACGCACCTCCTCTTGGCGACCCGCTGCTCTGGTCGCCAAGCGCCAGCGACAGTCCAACTACTGCAACCTCCGTGAGCGTACTCATGATTGCGGGCACTCCCAGCTGAACGATACGCATGACGAAGCATGAGATCGCATTCGAGCGCCGCCCGGGAAAGACGTCGTCTATCACGTCGAATTCGATGCGCTTATACGTCTTTCTCCAACGCGCTATCAATACTGCCTCCAACAGGGATTCGATTCTCCGGTAGAACACCCCATCGCCGCGCGACGCCACCACGCTCGCTTGTCCCCGTACTTGAATGCCCTGCCGTTGCGACTTTGGCAGCAAGGACTTGACCCGCTCCGTTAGCCACCTTTGCTTGGCACTCCAAAGCACATACGGAACGGCTGGCGACATCTCGGCCTTCTCATACGGATGTACCCGCACGATGCGAAGTCCCGCAGACAACCCACACGGCTCTAGTCGCGACGTGAGCACCGTCACACATGGCCCTCGGGCTTGCACGAGCTCGTTGAGAATATCCCTTGCAAAGGGCATGCGAACCAATCCCCGCCCGGCCGCCTGCTGGAGCAGCAAACGCTCGACACCCACTATGATAATGACGGTCGGCGTCGCCGTTCGAGCTAGCGCGGATTTCAGCCTCACCTTTCTGGGCGCCGCTCCATTGTCAGCACTCGGGTCTAGATAGGCGAGGATTCTGTCGACAATCGTAACGAGGTCATGCAGCCGATGGAGGTTCACATAGACAATCTTGACCTTGCTTCTTGCACCAACTCCCCCTGAGCGAGCCTGCGCTAGCGCTGCTGAGTAGACAAGCCTGGCAAAGCGAAGCTTGCCAGACCCCGATGGCCCAACAATACACGTGCTAAACGCGCCGCCGGCAAGCGCGATGTTCCCAATGCGCTCGAGGGTAGTCGAAAGCTCGCCGGCAAGCGCCACGGAGAAGTCACTCTCCCACCTCTCGATCCCACTGTCTTTGGAGGCACTCTCAATCCTGGCCCCTGCCCACAGACGCAAACCAAACTTTTCGTGGTCCTTCTCACACGTGAAGCGCCGCATCATCGGTGGACACCTCCATGCTCTTTCTATGGCAGCCGCACCTCTCGTCATTAGCTTCATTGCGGCCATATAGAACGCCGGCCATTCCCCGAACGCCCCCCCATCGCTGGAGCCCGCCTCCTTTTGCCGACTCGCTCTTGCGGACTGCTTCAAGAGCACAGCTATGATGCCGTACTCGGTCCAAAGGTCGCATGCTTTCCTGCAGACCTCTCTTGGGGACTCGTGGATTTGAGGGGCCTCTATCCAGTATATGCTGCGCGCCGCAGATGTCTGCCGCAACGCCGCAGCCAGGGGTCGAATGATGCGAGTGATGTCGGGATCATTGACCGAGTACCCCATGACTATCACTGTGTGGGTAGTCAGGATCTGCCTGAGCAGATCCTGCAGGTAGCTTGATTCGCGACCGCTTGCGCCAGTTGAATAGTAGGCCGCGGCGTAGTCATCATGGGTTGTTGTCGGCGGTCACGATCCGCCTGATTCCGGCGGTCACGGCGTCGGCGACGATTCGGGCCGCCAACTGCTGGGTCGGTGTTCAGGCAGACGGGAAGCCGAAGCTGCGGAGCACGTCGGCAGCGGA
>JADLHO010000173.1 GCA_020848735.1 Planctomycetota bacterium
TCGGGAACGTCTGCACGGCGAGGTAGTCGGCGTACCGTTCGTTCGCGACGGTGCTCTGGCGCACGGCGAGCCATGCCCCCGTGACGAGCCCCGCCGCGAGCATGGTGCGCTGCGCCACGGCCCTGCGGGACGCACGCCCGAACCCCGGCATCACGAGCGCCCGCCCGACGGTCACGAGCGGGCGCTGCGCCGCGCAGCGCGCCGACGGCCGGTCGAGCGCCTGCACCGCCTCGCGCATCGGCGCGGGCTCGGAGGCGGCGACGGTGAAACACGGCTCCGCGGCGAGCAGACCGGCGAGCACGATGCGGGCGCCCACGGTGTCGCCGACCGACATGAGGGCGAATCCGCTCGTCGCGCGCGCGTCCCGGCGCGCCTCCCGCGACACGCCGGGCGAGTAGAGCGCGCCCAGCGCGAGCGCCGGGTTCCTCGCCGCGATCCCGCGCTCCCATGTCTGTCGCACCGCCGACCAGGGGAGTGCGAATCGCTCGGCCGTCCCGCCGGCGGCGCTCCGCACCTCGATCGTCAGGTCATCCACCGCGCCCCGTGCGTCCGGCGCGAGCGCCGAGACGTCGAACGCGAGGCGGATCCAGTGGTTGCCTGGAGTCCGCAGCATGCCCGGCCCCAGCCGACGGACCAGCTCGCGCCGCTCGTCGACCGGTCGCAGGACGGTCTCTCCGCGACGCACGATGACCTGCACGATGTCCCGGTCCGGCACATAGGTCGTGTCGAGCGTGACGCGCAGCCCGCGCGCGGCGGCGATGGTCGACAGTGTGCGCTCGTCATCGCAGTCCACGAGGCTCGCCTGATCCGGCAGCACGGCGAGCACGATCAGGTCGAGACCGGCGACCTCCATCGGGAGCGGGGTCGGCAGCGTCGAGACGAAGGCCGCACTGTCGGCGGCGGAGACGTCGAGCCGCTTGCGGCAGCCCTGCACGAGCTGGCCGAGTCGCTGCGAATCCTCCGACTCCCGCTGCGCGGAGGGGGAAAGGACCACCACGTCGGTCCGGCTGCTCTCGACGAGCACCGCGCCGCCGGACTGCTGTGCGGGGGAGTTGGCCGCTACACCCAGCAGCAACGCGATGGCGAGGGGACAGCAGCGGTGCGGCGAGACGCGGGGCATCGGCGGTCTTCCGGGGCTCGAGTCGATCGGTCGGCCGCAACCATGCGCGCCGGTACAGGGCGCGTCAAGGGAGAGTCGACCGCCGGAGAGGCGATCTGCTCGGGGTTCGTAGCGCGGCGAGCCCGAGAAGCTCCGTCCCCGCCTTTTGAACGAAATGGGGGCGCCCGACCAACGTCAGGCGCCCCTGAAATGGCCCCGGCTCTTCGGACAGCGCGCGCTGTAGACTGACGGGCTTCCCGAGCGATCTTTCGCCCGCGTCACCGGAGCCCTCAGCGTCAAGGCTCCAAGCGCACATTTGAAGCCGCGCAGCCTCCAGCACCATGGCGCGGCCGTCTGCACCGAACAGGGCTAGCCTGCGCGCGGACCGATGCCGATCGCGAGGAAGCCCAGCTCCGGATGCTCGGCGAACGCCTCGATCGCCGCGGCATTGTGCAGGATGACCTGTGCGACGGCCGTGGTGTCGACGTTGCCGACGTTGAGCCAGACGACCTTCGGCGGAGGGCCACGCAACACGCTGAGTCTGACGAAGTCCTCATCCTTGGTGACGAGCACACGCTGCTCGGTGCTCGCCAGCTTCCAGAGGCGCACATCGGTCGCCCCGCCGAGGTCGAGCTGCCGCACACGGAGCGATGCCGCAAGAGCGCGGGGCGAGCGACTGCACCGGCCGTGCGGACAAGTTCTCATCGAGCAGGACTCGCACCGCCACTACGCGGCCGGGATGGCCAGCAGGCGACGCTCACGTTCCGCCGCGAAGGCGAAGCACGCAAGCAGATCCTCATGTACCAACTGCGGGAACTCGGCGCGGAGCTGTTCCTCTGACATGCCAGTGGCGAGATAGCCCAGCACCTCGCCCACCGAGATGCGCGTGCCGCGCACACACGGCTTTCCAAAGCGGATCTCGGGGTCCACGGAGATACGGGTGAGGAGGTCCATGTGGGGATTTTTATGACGCCGGTGCACGGATCGCCACTCAGCCCGGTGGCGTCAGGAGGATGAAACGAGTCGCAGCGTCGGCCTCTCGCGCTCACGCCCACTCGCGACATGGACGGACCCGAGCGCAAGCGCTTTGCGACCCTCGCTGCGTCATCTGGGCCTCGGAGCCACCCAGCCAGATCGCCGCGCAGCAACCTCCGCGCGCTCGTTCGCGTCGCGATCACGTATCTGGCCCGACTCGTAGAGCCGTCTCAACGCGGCACGCCCCTCGGCGCCCATCAACTCATCAAGGTGCCCGACCGCCGCTCCTGCCGCGGGCCTGTCGAGCTTCACGCTTCGCTCGAGCAGCGTGAGCGCTTCTTGTCGATCCGACAGCTGAGAGATGGCGTAGAGCGCGGCCGATTCCTGCGCAATGTAAGAGGACGGTTTCCGTTCCGCCGAATGCGCACCGGATACGACCTGGAACAGCCGACCTCCCGCGCCGCCGTACGGTACACCGACGTCGGTCTGCATGCCTGACAGTCCGAGCGCAGTCACTGCCGACATCACCGCTTCGACATTGCGCTCGTCGGCGTTGGCGGTGAGAACGAACGCAACGAGTGAATCCGTGAGCGCATCCAGATGCTCTCGACCGACCGGTTGGTCCGTCTGCCGGAGGGTTCGAAGAAGGGTCATCGCGATGCCGGGCTCGTACAGTCGCTCGCGAACCGATCGCACGGGAGTCCGACCCCGCTCTGTGGGGACCTGACCCATCACGAGTCCCGGCGAGAGCAGCAGAGCAAGGCCGACGAACTGACGA
>JADLHO010000174.1 GCA_020848735.1 Planctomycetota bacterium
CCGCGGACCAGCGCGATCGGTCCTTGCGCGTGCGCGACGCGGCCGCGCGGCTCCTGGCGCTGCAACGGTTGCTCGACGACGGCGCCGTGGGACTGTTCCTCGTCGAGCTCGACGAGGGCCATTTCGACGCTGTCCTGCGCGTGAACCCCTACGAAGCTGCCGAGACTGACGACGGGGCCGCCCCGGCGCACGTGGCAGGAGCCGATCCCGATGCACCCTGAGCGCCCGGCACCAACGCCGGCGTTGCGCTCGCCGGCCGCCGACTTCGCGCCTGGCACCGGCACACCGCCGGTGACCCGGCACCGCGACGGTGCCCGGCCCGCACCCGCGCAACGCGCCCCCCGTGCGGCCCCGGCGACGCCTCCCAACCCCGCCACCGCGCGCGGCTCAGTGCGTAACTCTGAACTCCTCGCACCGTCGCGCGCTCGCCGTGCCTTCATCGACCCCGAGGCGAGCCGTTGACGCCGGCCCCTTCGAAGGGCGGGGCCGCCGCGCGGCGAGATCGCCGGCCGGAGCGCCGCTTCGCCGGCATCGAGGCCCGTTGGCAGGACGGGCGCTGGCGTTGGCGGGCGCGCCGGAAGCGCGCGGGCCGCGCCGTCGTCGGGCCCTGGCGCGACGAGCAGCACGCGGCCGCGAAGGACCGGATCGCGATCGAGGAGCGCGCTGGGGCCTTCCGCGCCGCGCGCGGCCGCACCCTCGGCCAGGCGCTGGAAGCCGTGACCGAGGAGGCCCGCCGCCGCGGCGTGAGCGAGCGGACCCTCGTCGGGATGTTCGACTCGCATCGGCGCTACGTCGCGCGGGTCCTGGGCGCAGACGTTGCCCTCGCCGAGCTCGTCGATGGGCAGCGCATTCGCGCCTTCGTCGTCGCCGCCGCGCGCGCCGGCCGCGCCGGGAACACGATCTGGGGGAAGGACCTCTGGATCGTGAGCCGCGCCTTCCGCCTCGCGGGCCTGCCGGACCCGATCCCGGAGCTCCGGCGCGAGATGCGCGCGAACGTGAAGCGCGTGCCGGCGGAGATCACGTTCCTCGAGGCCGGCGAGCTGCGCGAACTGCTGCGGCGCATGCGAACCGGTGCCGTTGCCGCGGGCCGGCGCGCACCGCCGCCGGACGTCTGCGAGCGCGACGCCGACCTGGTCGAGCTGCTCGCGCAGACCGGCATCCGCGCAGGCGAGCTCGGGCGCGTGCGCGTGGCAGACGTGGACCTGCGCCGCGCGAAGGTCCGCGTGCGCTTCGCGAAGGACCGCGGGCACCCGCGCACCCTCGAGCTCCCCGCGACGGCGCGCGTGCTCCTCGAGCGCATCGTCGCCAGGGCCAAGACGGCCGGCGAGCAGCTCGTGCTCCGCAACGGCGAGCGCCTGGTCGGTCGCCGGCTGCGCTGCTGGCAGACCCTGCTGAGCGAGCCGCGGCTCACCGCGCGCAACCTCCGGCACAGCTACGCGACGAACCTCCTGCAGGCCGCGGGCGCGACTCCGACCGAGGTCATGGATGCACTCGGCCATCGGCGCATGAGCACGACGAGCCGCTATGTCGCCGCGGTCGGAGTGCGCGCGAAGGAGCTCGCGGAGAAGCTCGCGACGGCCATCCGCGGCGAGGGCAACCCGTGACGGAACCGCTGATCGTGTTCGTGCGGCCGAGCTGCCCGGGCTGCGGCGCCGAGCGGTTGCGCAATCAGGGCAGCAAGAAGCGGGGCGTCGTGCGCTACTACCGGTGCCGAGCGTGCGGGAAGCGCTTCCCGGCCTACCGGCGCGAACAGCACGAGGTCCGGGGCCGGTTCTGCGACGAGAGTCCGCCGCGGCGGAACCTGCAGCCTGGCGAGAGTTCCGCCGCGGGTCCTCAATCCCCGGCATGAACGCGACCCCCGGCCCCGTGGGCAACCTCGAGTCCTTCCGTGCGACGCTCGACGTGAACGCCGTTCGCACCCTCGCGCGCGCCGCGAGGGCCATGGCCGCGGGGCGCGCGCTGAGCGCGAAGGAGCTTCCGGACGTCGATGCGGCACTCCTGCGGCTCCAGCTCGACTCGAACCGGCTGCCGCAGCTCGCGGCGCTCCTGCCGCGCGTGTTGGAGCACGAGAGCGACCAGGCGCGGGCGCAGTCTGCGACCGAGGAGCTCTCGCGAGCCCGCGTCGCGGCCGACGCCGCGCGCGCCGCCATTGCGAAGCGCGAAGCTGCGCACCAGAAGGAGACGGCGCCGCTGCGCCGGAAGCTCGAGGAGGCCGACGAGCGACTGGCGCGCGAGACGGCCGAGGACCGGGCCGCAATCGCCGCCGTCGAACTCCTCGAGCGCCAGCGCCGCCAGGCACTCCAGGATTGCGAGTCGAGCAAGGGGCCGGCCGCCAGTGCTCGACGGGAGTTCGTGGAGCTGGCCGCGCCGCGCCTGGCCAAGTCGCGGGAGGCCGTGATCATGTCGCTGCGGGGCCAGCTCGCGGCGATCGACTCGCTGGACCAGCGCGGGCGCGCCAGGCAGCTCCGGGAACGCATCGCCAACGGGGAGGAACGACTCACGAACCCCGAGCTGCGCTGCCGGCTCGATCCAGCGACTGCGAAAGAGCTGCCGGAACTCCTGGCCGAGCAGAAGACCGACCTCGCCCGCCTCGAGGCCGCAATCGCCGCCGACGGCCGCGACGAGCTGGAGCGGCAACTCCGCATCGTCGAGGAGGAGTTCGCAGACGCTATCTGAGCGGTCACCCTCGCGGCACAATGCGCGCGCCGATCGGCAAGGTAGACCTATGAACACCTCCACGTCCCCGTTGAGTGCCAGCGCATGGAAGACCTTCGTCTTCATGGACGCCGCGGGTTACCGGACCGAACCGCTCGAGGCGATCGCGAGTCAGCTCCGCGCGTCGGCGCCGGCGCGCCAGCAGTTCCTGGCGAACCAGGCACCGATGCGACGCGTGGTGGAGCAGCTCCACGCGCAGCAGCGCGTGCGCGCGAGCTTCGCCACCCCGGGCGCCGTGCTCGAGGCGCTCGAGGGAATCGCGCGCGCCTTCAGCAGCGAGGACGAGCTCGCGACGCTGGAGCCCGCCGCGTCCGGGGTGCGGGCGTCCGGCGGGCGTGAGGGCTCCGGGCACTCGGCGCCCGCCGCGGCGGCGCCCGCTCCCGGGCCCGGCCCTGCCGAGCGCCGACTCCTCGCGCAGCTCGAGGCCGACGCGCGCGAGCTCGCCGAAGCCGAGGAACGCGCGACGTCCCCGCGCTGGGCAACGTCGCTCGCCGATCGGCAGCAGCGACTGCTTGCTGGCGGTCGCGAGCTCGCGCGCGTCGTCTGGAACGGCAACGCCGCCCTCCGCGCGGAGTTCGTCGACTTCGAGACGTATTGGGCTGCGACCGGCGCGGACTACCGCGCGCGGGTGAAGAGCGAATGCCGCGACGGCAGCGCGCGGATCGCGGGCACGCCGGGCGACCCGGCCCGGCCCGAGAATCAGCGCTTCGTCGCGGAGTTCGCGAGCAGCGTCGCATTGCGCGAGGAGTTCGCGAACGACGTTGCGGCCTACGTCGCCTGCCGGCGCTCCGAAGAGGGCATGGTCGGCTTCGCGCCCGCGCGCGCGCGTTGATCCCGTGAAGGCCCTCCCGTTTCATCCAATGCGTGGCACAACCGACGGACGCCGGCGCCGAGTTCGAGGCGATCACGCAGGAGTGGACGAGCGGCCGCGGCCGGGTCGCCGCAGACCATCGGCAATCGATTGCGCCCGGCAACGTCGCGCTCGAGGCGTTCTTCCGAGCCGTGTTCGATCTGAGCATCAACGGGGCTTCCGCGCGGCTGCTCGTCCGCAGTGCCGAGGCCCGCTCGCGCTGGGTCGCGCGCCTCTGGTCATCGCCCACCCTGCGCACCCTCTGGGGCACGCGCGACCGCGCCGAGCAGCTCGTGCTCGCCATCGCCAAGGGCACCGTGCGATCCACCTGCGAGCCGTAGTCGCATGAGCCGCCACGCGAGTCTGCCGGTCGTGAGCTGGACCCCGGCGCAGTGCCCGACGTGCGGGGGGCAGGACCTGAAGCACCGCGGGCGCCGTGGGCCGAGCAGGATCTACTACCGATGCCGAGACTGCGAGACGTCGTTCATCGCCTGCTCCACCGTCCCGCTGATCGGCGGGCCGTCGCGCCAGGCGGAGACCAGCCGGTCGCAACCGACGCCGAGCTCTTCCGCGCCGCGCGCCGGCGCCAGGCGCTGCACGCCGCGCCGGTCTTCCTCGGCGGGGCCTGTGCGCTCGCCGGGCTCGTCATGACCTTCGGTCCCGGCCCGGCGCTGCTCGTCTTCGGCAGCGCGCTGCTCCTGATCGGCCTCGGCTCGGAGGCTGCCGACCGTGGGCGCTGAAGGCCCAGGATCGCGCAGGCTGCACGCGGCGCTCCCCCGTCCCTGGAGCTGCGGCACCGCGACGGCGCAGCACCCCGCCGCAGCGGCGACGAGCCGGGGGCCATGGATCGCGGGTCCTCCCGGAGGGTGGCACCGTCCGGGGTTTGCGGCAGCCCGGGACTTCCGGCGATTTGCGCTCCGCGCGAACAACTGTCCCCCGCCCGCGCTCCTCCCGGGTGCTTCCGCATGAGCGCTGCGCGGCAGCAGCGCGCCCGGTCCGTGGCCGAGCTCGCGCAACTGCTCGACGTCTCGATCCGGTCCGTTCGGCGCTGGCGCCATGCCGGCATGCCCACCGAGAAGGACGGCACCTGGCGCGTCGATCGCGTGCGGGCCTGGCGCAGCGAGGAGACCTCACGCAACCGCGAGCGCGGGGGCCTCGCTGCGCAGGGCATCACGAGCCCGGGAGGCCGCGGGCCGCGGCGAGCCGACGAGGTCGACGAGCTGCGCGAGGCGCGCGCCGAGCTGATCCGGTTGGGCTGCCGCGGCCGCGAGCTCGAGCTCCGCGAGCGACGCGCCGGCCTCGTGCCGCGCGGCGCCGTCGCCGCGCTCCTGCACGCGCGGCGTGACTGGTTCCGCGCACGACTCCTGCGGGTTTGCGCGGAGATGACTCCGCGCCTGGCCGCGCTCGACGACCCGATCCGAGTTCAGGCCGAGCTCGAGGCCGCGCTGCTCGACGTGCTCGAGGAGGCGCATTCGCACGTTCCGAGTTCGGCACGCGACAGTGCCGCGTCCCCGCCAGTTCCCGAGTGATCCCATGGCCGACCAGAAGCGCACGCTCTCGATCGTCGCGAGACTCGAAGACCTCGCGTCCAGGAACCTCGCGACCCTCGGTCGCACGTTCCAATCGACGACGCGAACCATGGCGAGCGACATCGCGGCGCCGTTCCGAGCGCTCGGCGGAATGGTCGATCGGCTCGCGACCTTGCGGAACGCGGTGATCGGATTCGCGGGGATCCGCCTCGCGCAGGGCGTCGGGCGAGTCTTCGAGGACCTCAGCGGCCTCGATGACTCGCGCGCCAAGATCGCCGGAACCGCGTCTTCAGTGTCGGCGCTGGCTTACGCGCTGCGGTTGTCGGGCACGAGCCTCGACAAGGTGCTCCCAAACCTCGAGGCGTTCGCTCGCAGCGTGGAGTCGGCACGGGCCGGGAGCGATGCGAAAGCGCGCGCGCTCGCGAAACTCGGTGTGAGCATCGAGAGCGTGTCGGGGTCGGAGATCGACTACGTGCACGTGCTTGCCACGGTCGCGGAGAGCTTCAGCTCGCTCGAGTCGGCTACCGAGCGCGCAACGGCCCTGCAGGACGTGTTCGGCCAATCCGCCTCCTCGCTGATTCCGGTCCTCAAGGCGGGTGCCGCCGGTGTGCGCGAACTGGCCGACGAGGCGCAGCGCCGCGGGCAGACGATCACGCAGCAGGAACTCGATCGGGCGAAGCAGTTCGGCGATGCCATCGATCGCCTGGGGACCGGCTGGGAGCGGCTGACTTCTTCGCTGGCTCTCGCGTTCGAACCGGTGCTCACGGGCATCATCGAGAAGACCACGGACCTGATCGACCAGCTCAACCGACTACTCGGCCTGAGTGCCGAAGCCTCCGCCGCGGGCGCCGCAGCGAATCAGGCGAGGTACTCGAAGCAAGGGATGCCGAAGCTGATGGAAGAGCTGCGGGCCGAGGCCAACTCCCGGGACGCCGCGGCGAACCTACCGTCGTTCTCGCCGGAGGCGCTCCAGGCAATGCAGGGGACGCTCGGCCGCGCCTATGACGCGGCGCAACGAGGTGCCACCCCGCAACTGCCGGTCGTGGAGAGAATCCTCCCGAAGGCGCAGGACGCGCTCGCATTCCGGGAGGCGATGAACAGCCTCAAGGACCCGTCGATCGCGACCGAGATCGAACGCGTGAGGATCACGGCAGAGCAGCAGAAGCTCGCGTTCCAGGAGGCCTTCGACGCTGGGAAGATCGGCGCGGCCGACCTGTCCCAAGCCATGCAACAAGTCGAAGCGGCGGCGCAGCGGGCGACTGCGGCCCTGCAGGGGGACTTCGCGCAGGGGTTCACGAACGCCGCCGCCGCGGGCGTCGAGGCCTTCGTGAACATGACGAAGGTCGGCGAGGAAGCGGCGAACCGCCTGGTGACGGGAGGGCTCAACAACCTGACAGACGGCCTCGCCAGCGTGATCGACGGGACGAAGTCGGGAAAGGAGGCGTTCAAGGACTTCGCGCGCTCGATGCTCTCGGATCTCTCGCGCTTGATCGCGCGGCTGCTGATCGTCAAGGCGCTCAGCGGCTTCACGAAGCTCTTCTCCGGCGGCCAGGACCTGCCGTCGGACTTCATCGGGCCGCCCACCTATGCCGACGGTGGCGTGCACCGCGGTCGCCTGCTCGCGACGCGCAGGTTCGCGGACGGCGGCATCGCGCACGGTCCGACGCTGGGACTCTTCGGCGAGGCCGGCGCAGAGGCTTTCGTGCCGCTGCGCTCCGGCAAAATCCCGGTCTCGATCACCAACCGCGGCCAGGCCGAGGGCCTGCACGTGCACTTCGCCGTTGAGGCCGTCGACGCGGCCTCGGTGCGTCAGCTCTTCACCGCGGAGCGCGAGCACTTGGCAGGCCTCGTGCAGAACGCCATCAACACGCGCAAGGGACTGCGACAGACAGTGCGGAGGGCCGTCCGTTGAGTCCCGACTCCTGGACCGACGCCACGCCGCCGGAGCTCATGCGGCGATTGGTGCAGCGCGCGCCCCTGCTCGACGTTTGCGCGGAGCACCTGCAGACGCTCCTCGCGATCGAGGACATTCCCGAACTTCGCGCGGGCCCCGCGATGCTGCGCAGGATCGGCGCGAACATCGCCTCGTGGAGGCCGCCGCCGCCGCGGCGAGACCTTGCCGGCGGCATCCGCACGAAGCGAAGCACCGAGACCGACGGCGAGCCCCGGCGGGCGTTGGCGCGTCTCGCGCCCGCGATCGAAGACCTGGCCGACGGGCTTGGGGAGCTAGCCGCGCGCTGTGCGCTCAGGAACGACGACGCCGGGACGGAGAGCGCGCTCGATCTGATCGAGGCCGCGGCAGGACTGCGGCTCGTCTCGACGGGCTTCGGAGCGTGGGCGGGAAGCGACCGACCTCGAGGAAGCTCGCGCCAGCGCGCCGAGAACACCGACGGAACACCAGGCGAACTCTGATCCAGCAGGCCCGGCGGTTCTGCTGCTCGGCGTGGTCCTCGCGACGGCGACTTCTTGCGCTGGATGTCACCCCCCGGCATGCTCCGCGCG
>JADLHO010000175.1 GCA_020848735.1 Planctomycetota bacterium
AACCTCCTGCGCTCGGCGCCCCTGCTGGAAGGCCGCAGCTGGCTCGAACTCCTGCGGTCCTTCGCGGTGCTCGACGAGGTCGTCAGCCAGCGGCGCCTGTATCTCGAGCTGGAACAGCCGGGCGACTCGCTGCTCTTCGCCCAGTTCGCGCTGCGCGAGGGCTTCATCCCGGGGGAGTACCAGCTGTCGACGGACCCGGCGACCTCACGGTTGGTGCTCTCGCAGCGGGACGGTGCCGTCGTGGAGCAGGGCGCGGCGGGCGACTCGCTCGGCCGTTCGATCGGACTCTCCTGGGTGCCGGCGGCACCGCCGGCCGACCGGGCCGTGCGGTTCCGCGTGCGCGTGCCCCGTGACGCCGCCGTGCTCCTCAACCAGGAACTCGGAACACAGCTGCCGCAGGACGGGGCGCTCATCCGCATGACGCTGCGCGGGGACAACCCGCAGACGACCGCCGCGGTGCTCAACGCGGTCGCGACCCGCTTCGTCGACGTCGCCGCGCTCCTCAAGCGCGAGAAGCTCACGACCATCACCGAGGCGTTGCGCGCTCAGCTCCTGAGCGCCCGGGGCGACCTCACGAACGCGGAGATCGCGCTCGAGAGCTACAAGATCAACACGATCACGCTGCCGAGCGACCGCGGCGCGACGCCCGTGGCGTCGGGCCTCCAGGAGACCCGGGACCCGGTGCGCGATGCGTTCTTCCAGTTGCGCATCGACCGCGACGCGCTCGAGCGCGATCGCGAGGCGATCAATCGTGCCCTGGCCAACGCCTCCGACACGACCACGTCGCTCGCGATCACGCTCGGCACCATCCCGTCGGTGCGAGAGGCTGGGGAGCTCATGACCACGCTCGATCTCCTCACCAGCAAGCGCGCGACGGCGCGACAGCTCAGCCTCGCGTTCGCGCCCACGCACCCTGAGCTCCGCCGCGTGAACCAGGAGATCGAAGAGCTGCAGATCCGGACGATCCCGGGCCAGGCGCGCGCGCTCGCGAACAACCTGGCCAGTCGGGTGGGCGATTTCGAGCAGCGCATCGCGGCCTCGTCCAAGGAGATGCAGCAGATCCCCACGCGCTCCACCGAGGAGGCGCGCCGGCAGCGCGAGGTGGATGTCTCGAATCTCATCTACACTGAACTCCAGTCAGCATACGAGCAGGCGCGACTGGCCGAGCTGAGCGCCGCGCCGGACATCCGGCTCCTGGACCTCGCCGTGCCGCCCACACGGCCGGTGCGCGACCAGATGCTCATCATCCTCGCGGGCGGACTCCTCGGTGGCCTCGCGCTCGGCATCGCGCTCGCGATCCTGCTCGACCGTCTCGACAAGCGGATCCGGTATCCCGAGCAGGTCACCAACGAGCTGGGTCTCCAGATCCTTGGCGCGCTCCCACTCGTCGGCACGCGCCGCGACGGCTCGCCCGAGCCCGAGGTCGCCGCGCAGCTCGTGGAATCGCTGCGGGCGGTGCGCACCTCGCTCGTCTATTCGCACGGGACCGCGGGACCGTTCATCACCACCATCACGAGCCCCGGCAGCGGCGACGGCAAGTCGTTCACTTCGCTCAACCTGGCGATGAGCTTCGCCGCGAGCGGCCGTCGCACGCTCCTCATCGACGGCGACGCGCGGCGCGGTGCCCTCCACCGCTCGCTCGGCGTGTCGCGCAAGCCTGGGCTGCTCGACTACCTCAGCGGCGAGTCCACGCGAGAGCAGGTGATCCACCGCATCGAGGAACGGAACATCGACTTCATCCCGTGCGGGACGCGCAAGTCCTCTGCACCGGAGCTCCTGGCGACCTCGGCGATGAATCAGCTGATGATGTCGTTGCGCACCGAGTACGGTGCGATCATCATCGACAGTCCGCCGCTCGGTGCCGGAGTCGATCCGCTCATCCTCGCCTCGCTGAGCGGCAGCCTGGTGCTGGTGCTCCGTACCGGCGTGACCGACCGTGAACTCGCGAGCGCGCGACTCGACGACCTGGCGCGACTGCCGATCCGCGTGCTGGGGGCGATCCTCAACGACGTGAAGGCCGGGGGCCTCTATCGGCACTACTCGTACCTGCCGGGCTACCGCGCCGAGGACGAATCGGCCGGCGAGGTGGAAGTGGCATTGACGCCCCGGATCCTGCCCGGCAAGCGCTGACGGCGCAGAGGGTCCGAACGCAGTGAGGCGCGCCCTTCAGGGCGCGCCTCACTGCGTTCAGGGAGCCGGGTGCCTCAGCTGATGGGACCGGAGAACCGGCGCACGCTCGGCCGTCCGCCGACCCCGGCCTCGGAGCGGGACGCGCGCATGGCGAGCGAGGCCCGCTGGAGCATGTCGGTCGGCTCGTGGGGCGTCTCCTGATAGTTGGGCACCGCGTCGTACCCGACTGCGACGCGCACCGTCGAGGAGGCGAAGATCTCGGCAGCGGCCTTCGACAGTCGCTCGCCGAGTCGCGCGGCGCCAGCCGGATCTGTCCCCTGCGCCACGACCGCGAACTCGCCCGGTCCGAGGGTGCCGATCGCGTCCGAGTTGCGGCCCGTCGCGCGGATCACGTCGGCGAGCCGCTCCATCACCGAGGCGTCGAGCGACCCCGTCGCGTTGAGGTCGCTGCCGTCCTCGAAGACGGGCATGAGCACCACGCATGCGAACGACTCCTTGTCGCGGAACGCCTGGGAGCCGAGCTCACGGGCGCGCCGCGCGAGGCCGCGGATGTTGTACAGGCCGGTGAGTTCGTCGAGCAGGCTCTCTTCGCGCACGCGGTCGACTTCCTGCTTGGCGCGCAGGTACGCGTCGAGCCGCAGGGGCAGCTCCTCGCCATCGAGTGCCGAGCCGATGTAGTCCCAGGCGCCGGCCCGGAGCGCATCGAGCCGCTTCTGGCGGCTCGGGTGTCCCGGACTGGTGATCAGGATAGGCGTGCTGGCCGCGACGATGCCGCTCGTCCGGAGCTCTCGGCAGACGTCGAGTCCGTCCCGGTCGGGCAGGTCGGTGTCGAGGATGATGAGGTCAGGCCGGGCGCTCGTCGCGCGCTCGATCGCCTGCTTCCCGGTGTACGCACGGAGCACCGCGTAGCCATGTGGGCCG
>JADLHO010000176.1 GCA_020848735.1 Planctomycetota bacterium
CGCCGTACATCGCATCCGACGCCCAACGCATGATGGTCTCGTTCATGCGGTACTGCATGGTCAACATGCGCGTGCGCTCCGCGCCGTGGAGGGTCTCGGTCACGCGCTCGAAGAGCGTCTCGCCGAGCCCTTCACGAGCTGCCTCCTGGGACACGACCGTCGGCGGGAGCTGGCAATGGTCGCCCGCGAGCACCGCGCGCTTGCCGCGGAGCAACGCGATCCAGCACGCGGCCTCGATCGCCTGTGCAGCCTCGTCGATCACCACGAGATCGTGATCGCGCCGTGCAACGAGCGGATCGGCGGCGCCGGTCAGCGTGGTCGCGACCACCTCCGCCATGTCGAGGATGCCCCGGATCGTGGCGTCCTCCATCCGACGCTGCTCGTCGCGCAGCGCACGCAGCTCGGTGCGCGCGTCGAGCCGCGCCGCCTTGTCGCGCGCGTTCTGGAGCTTGCGCTGCAACACCTGCAGGTCGCGTCGCAGGTCGCGGTAGACCTTCGGATCACTCGCGGCCTCGACGAGCGCGTCGAGCGAGTGCTCGCGGACCGAAGGCAGGAGGCGCGCCGGATGTCCGAGGCGCACGACGCGTACGCCGGCGCGCGCGAGGCGCTCGACGACGTTGTCGACGGCGACGTTCGAGGGCGCGCAGGCGAGCACCCGCTCGCCGCGCTTCGTCGCCTGGCGGATCAGCTCGACGACCGCGGTCGTCTTGCCGGTGCCGGGTGGCCCGTGGATCAGCGCGACGGGCGCCGCATCGAGCGCGAAGCTCACGGCGTCGCGCTGCGACGCATCGAGGTTGGCGTCGAACCAGACGAGCCCACGCGACGCCGGCCGCTCGGTCGGCAGCTCGCGTGCGCGATCGTCGCCGCCGAACACGAAGGCGCGGATCGACTTCGCCGGGCCACGGAACTCGCCGGGCAGGGCCTTCAGCGCGGCGACCATGCGGCGGAAGGTGACATCGGGCGCCACGCGGTCGAGGCGCACGAGGGGCGGCAGTTCGGCGTCCTCGTCGTCGAGTGCGACGACGATGCGGTCGAAGCGGACGGCGGCGACGACGCCACTCGCGTCGTCCCGCGAGGTCTCGGCCTTGGCCTCGCTGCGCTGCGAGCGCAGCGCGACGACGTCACCCGGCCCGAAACGATGCGCGGGCAGGGGCACGCCGCGGCTGCTCTCGAGGATCGCCATCGTGCGTCCCCCGAGACCCGGCTCGAGGTCCGCGACCACCAGGCGCCGCAGCATCACGCCGCGCCGCTCGAGCTCGTCCTCCGGCAGCTCGCGCGCGAGCCGCACCGTCGCATCGATCTCCGCCTGCCGCTCCAGCTCGAGGAGCCGGAGCTGGCGCTCGACGAAGCGTTCGATGGCGCGCGGCGTGTTCATGCGACGAGCGCAAGAGCATGCCGCACGCCGCGGCGATCGTCACTTCTTGACGGGAGCCGGGTGCGCGGCGGCGGCGCCGGTGCCCTTCGCTTCGCCGGCCGCGATCTTGGCCGTGACCGGCGCGGTCAGCGTGTGCGTACCCCAGGCGACGTTGAAGGTGAACGCCGTCGGCTCCTTCGACTGGCCCGAGATGTCGATCGAGAGCTTCTCGACCGAGTCCTCGGCGACGCCCTTCGTGAGCGGGCAGGTCGCGACGGCCTTCAGCGCGTCACCGGAGAGCGGATTCCAGCCGTGCTTGTCGGCGGTGACGGCATCGATCACGAGCAGCGACCACTTGCCCTCCTTGTCGCAGGCGATCGCGAGGTAGTAGGCGCCCGGGGCGACATCGGCGCCGCCGACGTTCAACGCGATGCTCGTGTTGAACGTCGTCCAGAAGTCCTTGCCGAGCCGGCCGACGGTGCCCTTCATCGTCTCGGCCATCGCGTCGTACGAGTCCTTCCACATGGGCTGGCCGTACTGCACGCAGACGAAGCTGTAGGCGCCGTTGGCCATGAACACGCGCGTGCTGGCTGCGCGCTCGCTGTTCATGCCGAAGGCCTGGACCTGGGCGAGGGCGGGGAGGGCGAGAGCGGCGGCGAGGAGGGCCGCGCGGAACGACAGACGGATCATGGTTGGGACACTCCTGACGGATCGACGTGGTCGAGGCCGGATGCCGCTGCGGCGCCCAGCCACTCGACCACGGGGGCGAAGGGAGTAGGCCCGGGCCGCCCCGCTGTCAATCGCGCTCGGCCTGCATGCGGCGACCGAGCGCGAGCACGGCGGCGCGCAGGCGCGGGTGCGCGTCGAAGGCGAGCACGAAGTCCTGTTCGCGGCGACCGCCCTTCTTGCGCACCACGTCGGCGAGGGCCAGGCGTTCCTCCGCGGACCAGTCGGCCACGCCGTCGAGCACCGCGATCAGCGGCGCCCAACGGCGCCAGGCGAGGCACTCGCCGTCGGTCCACCCGTCGAAGGAGTCCACGCCGCAGAGCGCGGCCGCCTCCGCGGCGAGGATCGTCTCGCCCTCCTCGCGTTGCGAGCCGAAGCGGCGCGCGAGCAGGTCCGTGATGGCGAGCCCGACGGACGCATTGGGCAGGAGCCCGATGACGTCGTCGCGCTCCTCGCCGAGGTGCAGGTAGACATTGTGCGCGGCGAGACCGCGCAGGGTCGTGAGGCTGCTGCGATGCGCCGGTCGCCGCTTCATCGCGGCGAGCTCGCGCTTCATGGTCGCGAGGGCACCGCGGTCCTTCGGGCGGTAACCCAGCTTCTGATAGAACCACCACGCGCCGGATTTGAGGCCCTCGGAGTTCCCGTCGCCGAGCTGATAGGGATAGATCGTCAGCGTGTCGACCAGGAAGAGCGTGCGCATCATCGCGCAGACCCGCGAATAGACGAACGCCGCCTCGCCCCCGCGGAAGCTCTCGA